>JADGEP010000286.1 GCA_016744275.1 Candidatus Krumholzibacteriia bacterium
GGGCTGGGGGTGCGTTGTGACGTCAATCATGGAGATATCAAAATGAACAATTATATAAAGCCGGCCGGCACTTCTGTGCTGGTCGCGATGGCGGTTTGTTTGACGGCCGGGGCGGCGCTGGCCTTTTCGTCCGGGCCGCTCGACGGTTTGACCGCCGCACCTGGTGAGGGAAATTGCACCCAGTGTCATTCCACCTTCGGTTTGAATTCAGGGGCCGGATCAGTGACCATTTCCGGCATTCCCCAGGATTACGCGCCATTGACTCCTTATACGGTGACAGTGACAGTGGCTGATCCGGCGGCCTCCCGTTGGGGATTCGAATTCACCATTCTCGACATCGAGGGAGTCAGCGTGGGCGCCGTCTCGAACGCTGATGCCAATACGCAGATTTCGACTGGGGGCGCTTTTGGACGCACCTACGCCAAGCACACCTCAGCGGGAAGCCAATTGGGCCAAGGTACCGCCGCTTCCTGGAATGTGAATTGGACTTCGCCTGCGGAAGGTGCCGGTGATCTGACCGTGTATGTGGCAGGCAATGCCGCCAACGGCAACTTCAGCACCAGCGGCGACAACATCTACACCAATTCGTTTGCGATGTCTGAAGATGTGACCTCATCGGTGCCGGGCAATAGCCCGCTGGCCAGTTTGCATCCGGCCTATCCGAACCCCTTCAACCCGCGCACTCAGTTGAGTTTTACGCTGGCCGAGGGTCAAAATGTGAGCCTGGGAGTGTACGATGTGCAAGGGCGATTGGTGACGACCATCTACCGCGGCGACTTGCCTTCCGGCACGCACAGTTACACTTGGCGGGGGCAGGATCAGCAAGGGCGGCCCCAACCCTCGGGCCTGTATTTTGGGCGTTTGATGGATCGATCGGGACGTGATTTGAACCGCCCCATCAAGATGACGCTGACGAAATAGGATCGACTCGCAAAAAAACGGCCGCCGGTCATGCATGACCAGCGGCCGTTTTTTCAATCCTCGCAGCCGTCTACTTGATGACCACAATTTTCTGGCTGCGTGAAGCGCCGTCGTGCTGCACGCGCGCGTAGTAAACGCCGGCGGCCACGCGCGCCCCGGAGCTGTTGCGCCCGTCCCAGAACAACGTGTGGTTGCCCATGCTTTTGGTGCCGTTGACCAATTCGTGTACCAATCGTCCGCGCAGGTCGTGCACCGCCACGCGCACCTGACCTGTCGCAGGCAGGGTGTAGCTCAGTCGGGTTTCGGTCTGGAACGGGTTGGGGAAACCCGGTGCAAAACTGAAGTTGCTCAGCACGCCGTTGCCGTCCACATGCAGTGGCCCCTGCCACGATTTTAGACCCGATTCCGACACCAGTTCAAGCCAGTAGTCCACCGGACCAGCAGGAGCCGTGGCATCCAGGAAGCTCATCGTGCCCCAGGGCAGCGCACCTGAACTGATCTGCACCCGTGCGGCGGTGTCCTGTTCGCGGTGCACATACAACTCGTGGTCCAAAAGATCAGGATGGATTTGCCAGCTCAGGAGCACACCCTGTTCCAGGCGGTCGGCCGCCAAGGCGGGCAGTTGAGTAACGGCCACGGCGAAGAACTGCCAGCCGATGTCGTGGAAGGCCTGGCGAGTGAGGTCCACATCCACCAGCAGATCAGGGTTGATGGCGGGTTCCATCAGCAGGTTGGGGAAAGCGTCGGTCGTCCAATGGGAAACCGAAGACCCGAGCTCCAGCGGGTTCGGGTTGTAGATCTGCACCCGGTCGTTGGCGTCGGCACCAGCCAGGCGGGTCGCATCCGGCCGGATGGTGGCCGTGACTCCGACTCCCAATTGGGTTTTGATGGTATTGCCATCCGCTTGGCTGATCATGACCGAAGGGATATTCAGTCCCGGGTCGGCGCCACTCATGGCGAAGGCGTCGCCGGCGGCATTGTTGATGACGATGACACCGACAGCGCCCGCATTTTCGGCATTGAGCACTTTGGTGACAAAGGCGCAATTGCCGCGATCGACAAGAGCGATCTTTCCGCTCAGGTTCTGTGAGATGTTGGAACAGGCGTCGGTGACTGTGCCGGAGCCGTCGTTGACCAGAACCACGTCGCCGGTGACGGCGGTACCGCAGCCGGGGCCAAAGGTCGACAGCGGGGCTTCGTAAATGCCGCTGATGACCGCTGGTGCGGTGATCTCGACTATGGTCGGGGCGCACAGCACATCATCCGCTGCGCCAGTCACCGAAGGGCCGGTCCAAACCAGGTTGCCGGTATTGACGGCCGAGGCGGCTCGCTGGGCATTGCTCATCTGGACCCAGCTCAACCCGACCGAGTTGTCAAACAAGTGGCGCGAGTAGGCATCCATGGCGCCATTAAAAGGGGCACCCGTGGTTTCATCCACCAAGCTCAGGAAACCCAGGCCATGACCAAATTCGTGCAGCAGCACAATGACCAGATTGATTTCACCGCTCGGCTCATTCTCATCAAACCCGTAGTACCAGGCAGAGGATTCGAGGCAACCGGTGGTGCCCAGCATGGAATTGAAAGTGGCCGAAATGTCTTTCAGTCCCGCGCGCCGATCGAATCCCGAATGCATGTCGGCTTCGGCGTCCACGTACCAGGTGCTGGCCAGGGGCGCACCGGCGTAGTCGCGATGCAGAGAGCTGGGGCCGGCGGCACCCAACACGCCGCTGCTCGCGTTGCAACTGAGAGGATCGAATTTGGCCCCGATGCGGATTTCCACATCGCTGTCGAGAGTCGACTCCCAAATGGAAGCCGCAAAATTGAAGGCGTTCAGGCGCTGTTGGCCCACCGTGACGCCGGGATTGCCGCCGACTGGAGCAACACCGGTGGGGTCATTAAAACCTTCTCCAGCCGAGTCTTCATTGACGATGGTGATGGTGGTGGCGTTGGCCGGTGTATTCCACAAGGTTGGGCACAGGCCAAGCACCAGGACGGCAGCGATTAACGCGTGGTTTTTGCGCAGAGTGGTCATGGTGCTACTCCTTTTCGCCGGCGTGGTTGCAGGTCGTATGGGCACCACTGGAAAAATCGTGCGCTTCCTTTTCTGTCGTCAGGCACCGGGTCTGCACTTTTCCCGTGCTATCGATCGTGGCTACTGAAAGGCTTTGGAAGCGCCCTTCCAGATCCACCGACACACCGCCGTCAGCATGGTGCACTTCGCGCAAACCTGCAGAAGTGCGATTCAGCAATTGCGACATCTGGCGGTCAAGCTGGGCCTTGTCCAAGCCGGTGACCGGTACGATCTCGCCGGTTTCAGGATCCAGTTGCACTCGAAGGGCAGCACCGGGAGCAGACGTCGGAGCACTGGGCAAGAGTACCAGTACGGCAATCAGCAGGGCCGAAGCCACGGTGGCCGCAAGCCACAGGCGGCCGGGGCGGTTCGAATGAGACATGGAAACCCTCCGTGAGAATGAACGGGACACAGTGGTGTGTTCCTCAATTGTAGGCACATCCCTTATTATCGGCCGCTGGTTCGATTTGTTGACGAAATTGTTCCTGTGGGCTCCTTGCCTTGTCCCAAACCCTGACCCGGTGTAGATTGGGGGTTCGAAGGCAAATGAATCGGACAATCGAACGCACGATGGAGTGGATGATGTCGAAAAGAGCATTGATTACGGGAATCACGGGCCAGGACGGTTCCTATCTGGCGGAATTCCTGTTGGCCAAGGGGTATGACGTTTTCGGCATGGTGCGGCGCTCCAGCACTGAAACCATCCAGCGCATTGAACACATCAAGGATCAGGTCACATTTTTGCAGGGCGACCTGCTGGATCAGGCCTCAGTGGTCAAGGTGATCGAAGAAGCCCGGCCGGATGAGATCTACAATCTGGCGGCTCAAAGCTTTGTGCCCACCAGTTGGAGCCAACCAGTCCTGACGGGCCAGTTCACCGCCCTGGGTGTCTCTCGCATGCTCGAAGCAGTGCGACAGATGGCCCCCGAAGCGCGTTTCTATCAGGCCAGCAGCAGTGAGATGTTCGGCAAGGTGCGTGAGGTGCCGCAGACGGAAATGACGCCGTTTCATCCGCGCAGTCCCTATGCCGTGGCCAAGGCCTATGGGCACCACATCACCGTCAACTACCGTGAAAGCTATGGTGTGTTCGCCGCCTCGGGAATTCTGTTCAATCACGAGAGCCCCCGGCGAGGACTGGAGTTCGTCACTCGCAAAATCTCCGATGGCGCAGCCCGCATCAAGTTGGGCCTGGCCGATGAATTGCGTCTGGGCAATTTGGACAGCGAGCGGGACTGGGGCTTTGCCGGCGACTACGTCGAGGCCATGTGGATGATGTTGCAGCAGGAAGAGGCTGACGACTTTGTCATCGCCACCGGAGAAACCCATTCTATCAGCGAGTTTTTGGACATTGCTTTTGGGCATCTGGACCTGGAGTGGCAGCAGTACGTGAAGAAGGATCCGCGTTTCATGCGACCGGCGGAAGTCGACCAGTTGATCGGCGACTACAGCAAGGCCAAACGGGTGCTCGGCTGGCAGCCCAAGGTGGGCTTTGAGGAGTTGGTGCCGATGATGGTCGATGCGGATATGGAACTGTTGGGCAAGTAGTTTGCCTTGGCAGTTCCTGCGATCAGTTTTCGAAGGTGTATTCCGCCGTCACACCGAAGGCCAGCAGCACACTGGCGGTCAATATTGGTTCTTCAAGCATCATATAGTGGCCCGAATGGGCCACGCGCTTGAAGCTCAGACTGCGTGCGTGGACAAACCCGTAGTGCTGCAACAGATGGCGCGATGAATCAGTCGGCGGGAACATCAGTTCACTGCCCATCACCAGCATTGGCACCGACAACGTCCCCAACCGCTCGGTCAGATCAAAATCAAAACTGCTCATCAACAACGAGACGAATGACGGGCTGTCGGTGCGCAGGGCCATGTCCAGGATCTTGTCGGTGATCGGTTCCTTCTCGCTCATATTCACGTAGCGCATGGCGATGAAGCGGTCGTAGTCTTCGATCAACTGCTGACCCACGGCCACTTTCTGTTCTTGGCTGGCCAGTTGCATTGGGGCGCTGTCCATGACGACCAGGCGGTGCACGTCGGCCGGATGATCCAGAGCGTACTGCATGGCAATCATGCCGCCCATGCCGTGACCCACCAGGGTGGGGTAGGCAAAATCCACATCGGCAATGAACTTTTCCAGGCGGGCCACTTCGGCGGTGATGCTGCTGTCGCCGATGGGTTGGGTTTGGCCGTGTCCCGCCAGTTCGAAGACCCGGACTTTGAAGGTGCCCTTGAGGAAAGGCACCACTTCGTCCCACACACTGGCGTTGGCGCCCAGGCCGTGAATCAGGATGATTTCAAATTCTCCGCGCCCTTCCTGGAC
>JADGEP010000287.1 GCA_016744275.1 Candidatus Krumholzibacteriia bacterium
CTGTACGATTGGTCTGCCGGAACCCTGAACCTGTTGCCGGCCAGTACCGGCCGGGTGGTCTTCCTTCCCTATGATCTGCAATTCGTCGGCACGATTGCAAAATCGGACGCTCCATTGACTGCCCGGACGCGTTTGTTGGCCGGCGTGATCGGGTTCCTCGGCTATGAATTTGAAGCAGGATCGGTGGTTTCCGGTGTACCAGGGGCGGGGCGGTTTGCGGTTTCCACTTATCCCAATCCCTTCAATCCCCGCACGGCAATCCACTACGAAATGCCCGAGTCGGGCCATCTGACCTTGAAAGTGTTTGATATCCGGGGCCATTGCGTACGCACCCTGATTGATGGCCTCACCCCGGCGGGGGCGGGGCAAATGGCTTGGCACGGGCGCGACGATCATGGCGCCCGGGTCGCCAGCGGCACTTATTTTTACCAGGCGCAGTTCGAGTCCCAATTGCAGACCGGTAAAATGATTCTGCTCAAATAATCCCTGTTTCATTCGGGTATTGCGTGCAAGGCCGTGGCTATGGGGCTGTGGACCGTTGCTCTGGCCAAGATGGATTGCGCTGAGTTGCAACCCCAGCCGCACTTCTACGTAACCGTGTGCAATTGACATTGCCAAGGGGGAGTGCTAGCCTGTGGAACAGATTCCCAAACCTTTTCTGCAGGCCAATTGAAACCTAGTGTTCCAGTGGCCATTTGTCGTTCTCAAGTCGTTGCCAGACTGAGGGTTGTTTGCCTCGGTCCGGCCTGTTTTGTGTTGCCTCGATCCGCCGTACGGAGCGGGGCTCAACTGTGGAGGCATCCATGCCCGCGAAAATTCGCATCCTGAACCTGGTTCTGGCGGCCGCCGTGCTGCTGACAGCTGGTTTTGCCGGCGCTCAGACCTACCTCGATCTCGAGGGCCAAATCCAGGAGTTCACCCTTGATAACGGGGTGAAATTCATCGTTTTGGAAGACCACAATGTGCCGGTTTTTTCCTTCCGCACTTTTGTCAACGTTGGCAGCGCCAACGAGGTTCGGGGCATCACCGGATTGTCCCACATTCTCGAGCACATGGCCTTCAAGGGCACCGCCGAGATCGGAACCAACGACTATAAGAAAGAAATGAAGGCCATGGCTCAGGAGGACGTGGCTTTTGCCGCCCTCAAGACCGAGCGCCTGAAAGGTGAGCACGCTGATCCGGCTCAGATCGAAATGCTGGAAGCGGAATTCACGGCAGCCAAGGATGCCGCCCGTGAATTTGTCGTCACCAACGAATTTGGCAGCATTGTGGAAAACAATGGTGGCCAGGGCATGAATGCCTACACCAGCAGCGATGTCACGGTGTACCACTACAACATGCCGAGCAACCGTCTCGAATTGTGGGCCTACATTGAGGGTTCCCGCATGGGCCGTCCGGTTCTGCGCGAGTTCTACACCGAAAAAGACGGCCCGGTGACTGAAGAGCGCCGCATGCGCACGGACAACAACCCGATCGGTCGCATGATTGAGCAGTTCCAGAACCTGATGTTCATGGCCAACGGCTACCATCACTCGACCATCGGCTACATGTCCGACATTCAGAACATCAGCCGCGACGATTGCCAGAAGTACTTCGACGAAAACTACGTTGGATCCAACATCGTCGTGTCGGTGGTGGGCGACGTGAAGATCGCCGATGTGAAAAAGTACGCCAAGAAGTACTTCATGGAGATTCCCGCGGGCGACCCGCAGCCGGTTGAGACTTTTGAGCCGGTCCAGTTGGGTGAAAAGCGGATGATCATGAAGGATCCTTCGCAGCCCATCTTTGTTGCCGGTTACCACATCGAGAACGTGCGCGATGCCGACTGGCCCGTGTATGAAGTCATCGGTGACGTTCTGGGTCAGGGGCGCACGAGTCGCCTGAACAAGAGCCTGGTCAAAGAGCAGCAAATTGCCGTCCAGGCCATGACCTTCCCGGGCTTCCCCGGACAAAAGCACCAGACGGGCATCATTGTCTTCGGTGTTCCGGTCAAGGACACGAGCGCCTACGAAAGCGAAGAAGCCGTCTATACCGAGATCGACAAAATCGTAGACGAAGGCATCACGGCCGAAGAGTTGGAAGCGGTCAAGCAACGGACCCGCGCCAATTTCATCCGGGGCCTGCAGGGCAACGGCGGCATGGCTGCCCAGTTGGCCTGGTACCAGACGTTCCACGGAAACTGGCGCGAACTCTTCAGTGAGGTCGAGCGCATCGAATCGGTGACCCTGGAAGACGTCAAGCGCGTGGCCGCCGAAGTATTCGTGCCGTCCAATCGGACTGTCGGAATCATCGAAACCGAAGAGACGGACTCTTAGAGACCCGCGACCTCGCTGAAGCGGGGTCAGGAAAGGAAACAGAATGCAACGCATGAACCGGAACACGGGTCTTGTGCTCCTGGGTTTTGTCATGGCCATGATGGTTGTCGCACCGACAGCCATGGCCAAGAAGCCTTGGGAGAAAATCAAGATTCCTGAATTGAATGAAATCGTGATGCCCACTTACGAGCGGGTCGAGCTGGACAACGGGATGATCCTGTACCTGGCTGAGGATCACAAATTTCCCCTGGTTGAATTGAGCGCGACCATTGACGTGGGCAATTTCTACGAGCCTGCCGATAAGGTGGGCCTGGCCGGCATGACCGGAACGGTGATGCGCTCGGGTGGCACGACGACCCGTAATGGCGACGAAATCGACGAACTCGCCGAAGCCCGTGGTCTGTCAGTCGAGACCTGGATCGGTGCCTCTGACGGTGGCGCCTATCTTTCGGCCATGAAGGAAGATACAGATCTGGGGCTGGAGTTGTTGGCAGATATCCTGCGCAACCCGGTCTTCCCGGAAGACAAGATCAAGTTGGCCAAGGAGCAGATCAAGGCCAGCATCAGTCGCCGCAACGACGAGCCCCAGGGCATCGCCCGACGCGAAGCCATGAAGGCCGTGTTTGGACCGGACCATCCCATGGCCCGGCATCCGGAGTACGACACCGTTGCTGCGGTTTCCCAAGCGGATATGGTTGCCTTTCACGCGGACTGGTTTCATCCCGACCGGATGTACCTGGTCGTGATTGGTGACTTCGACAGCAAAGAAATGATCGCCAAGATCGAGACCGCATTTGCGGGCTGGGAAAAAGCGACCAAGCCCTTGCCGGCGGACCCGGAAATGCCGGACTATCCCCGCACCGTCAACGTGGTGGACAAGGGCGACCTGACCCAGACCACCGTCTTCATGGGACACAAAGGCATCCGTGCCGACAATCCCAACTACGCCGGCGTGCAGGTGGCCAACCGCATTCTCGGCGGTGGCTTTGGTTCGCGACTGTTCAGTGAAGTGCGCAGCCGCCAGGGCTTGGCCTACAGCGTGGGCAGCAGCCCCGGCACGGGCTTCCGCAATCCCGGTCTGTTCTTGGGCTTCACCATGACCAAGAGCGAGACCAGCGAGAAGGCGACCAGCGCGGTGCTGGATGAAATGAACAAGATGATCACCGAAGAAGTGACGGATGAAGAATTGGCCCAAGCCAAGGACGCCATCCTGAATTCGGAAGTTTTCAGCTACGATACGAGCCGTGAGATCCTCGATCGTGCGGTCATGTTCGAGCGCTATGGTTACCCGAGCGATTTCCTGCAGACCTATCAGGAAAACGTGAAGAAGATGACCAAGTCCGATATCCTGGCGGCCACTCAGGCTGTCTGGCGTCCAAATGACATGACAATCCTGGCAGTGGGCAACTACGCGGATTTTGACGCCGACTTCACTGGCTTTGGCCCGGTGACCATGGTGGACATCGAGATCCCTGAGGCTTCTTTGGATATCCCCATGGCCACGCCGATCAGTCTGGAAAAGGGCCGCGCCCTGATGATGGCTTCGGCTGAGGCCGCCGGTGGCATCAAAAAATTGACCCAGATGAAGTCTTATGCCGAGGTCATGGTGCTGGACGCCACGATCCAGGGCATGGACATGACGTTCACCATCGAGAAGACGGTTGTCTTCCCGGACATGGTGCACACCATCCAAAAAACGCCTTTCGGCAATATGAAGAGTGTTGTGGCCGGCGACAAGGGCTGGGGCGAGTCGCCCATGGGCAACAAGGACATGGAGCCTGCCGAATTGGCGACGGCCAAGGAAGAGTTGAAAACCGATACCATGGGCATCATGCGCAACATGGACGAGTTCACCTTCCAGGCCCTCGAGCAACGGGCGGTCGAAGGCACGATGTGCAATCCGGTCTATGTGACGGGCGTTGGCGACGACTACCGCATCATGTTCCTGGACGCGTCGGACAATCGTGTGGTCATGGTGCAGCAACCGGGGTTGAACCCGGCCAGTGGCGCGCCGGTGACCCAGAAGGTCTACGTGGACGATTACATGGAAGCGGACGGGATGCATCTGCCGAGCAAGGTGCGCATAACTTATGATGACGAGCCTTTTGGCACTGGCGTCATCGAGTCGTTCAAGGCTGACCCCAAGGTGGACATGGGCCTGTTCACGAAGTAGAGCATAGGGAAGTCATTCCCGACGCACCGGAGGCGGTTCCCAGATGGGGGCCGCCTCTCCTGTTTGGCGGGGCGATTGAGATGGATTGACCGGAGAATTTTCAGCTGATAACTTCAGCGGGAAGAAAAAATAGCTGCTTCACGGTCTACCCGAGAGATGAGAATTGAAGTGCGCGAGCTTCGTCATTCCTCGGGGGTGTCGCCAATGAAGCAGCTATGTTTTTACATCATAGCACATAAACCCTTACTAAAACCAGTGAAATGTGTCATATGGTGCTGTGGGCGACCTAAGATCATGAAATGACAGAGCGACCCGAATCACGGAGGAAACGGGTATTTTGGGTATTTGGCGAATATCAGGCCATAGGCCGGGTAGGATAGGTGGCGGCACCGGGATGAAACCTGGCTGCGCAAATCCCGTATCACTGGTACGGTTTCCCCGGGGAGGCCAACCCCTGTATTTTTCCCGTTGCCGGAGGACTGCCCATGTTTTTGGAAGCCATCATCCTTTTGACCCTGCTGATGGTCGCCTTGAGCGTCGGCATGATGCTCTTGAAATTCGCATTTGCCGTGGTCCTGTTGCCCATCAAGCTGGCCTTCTTCCTGACCAAAGGATTGCTGGGCCTCGTCATCCTGGTGCCGCTGTTGCTGATTTTTGGATCGGTATTTCTAGCATTGGTGCCGGTGGGAGTCGCTCTCTTATTGCTGCCATTGGTGATTTTTGGCGGAGTGGCCGCCAAAGTTACAGGCTGCTGACCTCAATTC
>JADGEP010000288.1 GCA_016744275.1 Candidatus Krumholzibacteriia bacterium
GGCCAGGATGTGCACCTTGTTGACCATGCCGCCGCTGGTGGCATTGACCGAAATGTCCACACTGTCGGTGATGGTGTCGCCGGCTGCGGGGCTGAAGAAACTGCCATCCGGATGAGGCGCCGTGCCGTCGTAATACACGCGCAAGATGGCGGCGTACCAGCCCCACTGGCCCCAATCAAAATCGTAACAGGTTTGACCCCCGGCCGACCCTTCGAGGGTGACGAGCCCCGTGACCAGTTGGTCCAGGGGCACGTCGATCATGGGGTTGTCCTGATAGACATAACACTCGGGCTGGTCGTCCGGAATGGTGGCCGGATCGTCCAGGTGCAGCCAGGAACCGTTGTTGAGCCGGATCTTTTTTTCGGTGGTGCCGGGATGCCCGCCCCAACGGTCGATGATGAGCTCGGCCCGCACCGCGCCCGTCAAATCAGGCACGTTGATCTGGAGGGTGGCGTTGGGCAAGAATTCGGCCGCGCCAGGATTCTGGGCATTGGGGTCGGTCACACGCCAGTCGTCATTGCCGGCGCCAAAGCCGAGGACGACCTCGCGATAAACGCTTCCGGCCACCGGGCCAGCTGCCGCACTGGCCACCACATCGGTGTAGTGGATCAAGTCATCGCTGACGGTGAGGTTGCCGGACGTATCGAGGCAAGTGATCTGCACGTGATAGGCCAATCCGGGGCTGAGAGCGGGCAATATGGCCTGATGAGTGAAACTGAAAAAGCCGCCATCGATGAGGCCCAATTCGTAGCCCGTGGTCAGGCCGTATTTGACGCGGTAGTAGGCGGGCTCATCGGTGAGCCAATTGAGCGTCAGCTGGGTGAAGCCGGTCACGGAGGTGACTTGGCTGATGATCGGGCCATCGTAGTCGCCGCTTTGCCCGTCTTCGGGCACGATGGGGCTGGCGAGATTGAAGGCGTGGTCCAACGCCACGGTGGCGACGCCGTTGAGCGTTCCGGCCAACCAGCCCGCGCGATTGAGAGTCATGGCCTCGGTGACGGTGGCGACTGGCTGCCAGACGAGGCCTTCGAGGGCGTAATACAATTCAAACGTGTCGCCTTGGCGCCGCAGTTGCAGCCAAAGAGGCCCTTCGCCAATACCGAGCGGCAATGAACCGGTCAGGGTGGGGGAACCAAAAGCTGCCGAGCCCCAGCCCAGCGACCAATCGCCACCATCGCGCTGGGCCACAAAGCGCACCGCCGCACCCAGAGAGTCGGCCACTTCCAGGCCGGTGAAAGCGTCGCCCGTCCAGGCGTCGCGATCGATCATCAACTCGAGGGCCAGTTCGGTGTCCAGTTCATCCTGATGGGCACGCAAGCCGGTGAAGGTGGCGTCCCAAGGCGTTTGGCTGGCGGCGGGCAAGTCGATCGATACCGAGCCACCACTTTGGTTGATGACCGCACCGGCGGTGCCGTCGGTCAAGGTCCAGGGCAGGCCCAGGTCCGTATCGAAAAAGGCATCAGACAAGTGCAGCGCGGCCTGATACGAAGCCGGCACAGTCACATAAATGGGGATGGTTTCAGAGCCGGTTTCGAGCCCGTCGTTGTCGATGGCCACGGCCTGGATCTGGTGTCCACCGACGGAAGGCCGGACCCAGTCGTAGCTGAAGGGGGCCGTTTCGTCCCGGTGCAGAATCACGCCGCCAACCCGGAATTCAACCGCGGCGATGATGCCGTCGGCGTCGTTGGCCACAGCGCTCATGACGACGGTGTCGTCAAAATCAAACATGCTGCCGGCTACGACATCCTGCAGAATAACGGCAGGACTGAGCAGGGGCATGAGGCCACCGTCGGGGCCCGCTTCATGATTTCCGGCCACTTCGGCGGGACTCAGGGCCCGGCTGTAGATGGCCGCCAGGTGCAGCTCACCAAGCCAGTTGCGGCTGTTGTCGACTTCGCCGCCCAGGGCCAGAGAATAGCTCGGGTCCCAGTTGGAAAGGTCTCCCTCAGCCAGGCCGCTGATTGTTTGCAGGCCGTCGACGTAGAGCCGGGCGTTGCCTGCGGCGTCGCGGGTGTAGACGATGTGTTGCAGGTCGCCGGTGAGCGATCCGGACGGCGAAATGAGATCGGGCTGGCCGTTGAGTGATTGCTCGGTGGTGCGCAGGCGCACGTCAAAAACATCGGTGGGCAATGCGCCCCACTGGCCGTGGCTCAGGGTGGCGTTGCGATTGGAGGGGTCGGCCGAAAGGGTGAGGATGCGCGCCGGACCCGACTGGTCGAGGGTCGAGGGCTTGAGCCAGGCCTCGAGGGTGACTTCGCCGGCGGTGACGATGGCGTTGGTCAGGTCGGTGGTGGGCCGACTGGAAGTCAAGAGGGTGGGCGTTTCGAGCCGCAGGCCATGGCCAGGCAGGGGTGTGAGCGCCAGGGTGTCGAGCTGGGTGAGATGGTGCGGCTCGGCGGTGCCGGCGTAGTCAAAAACGGTGGTCGGGCTGCCTTCGCGGAAATAGTAGAAAGCCTGCAGCCCGACAAATGTGCGAGGGCCCAGAGCCAGGGCGCCGTCTTCGGGCACGATGGGATTGCTCGTATCGAATACATAATCGACAACGGCAGCGAAGGCGGGCGCAGACCCACTGCCTGAGGACTTGTCTGCAGTGGGGTTGTCGCGGTCGTAGGGATTGTCCCCATCCGACGCATTACTGGTGGCGGCATAGACCCCACCGATGGCCACGCGCAGGTTGTGGTCAAAGACGAAGAGTTCGGTCCAGGCGCCCCCGTCGATTTGTTGGGCGCAGGTCCACTGGTTGCCGAGGCGGCTGAGGCGCAGGCCGAGGGTGTCGGTGGCGGAGACCGCGAGAGTGCCGTGGTCGAGTACTTGATGGTTCAAGGTGCGGGCCCAGCCCCATTGCAGCTGTTGGCCATCGTGGCGGTGGAAGAGGCGGACATAGGTGCCGTCGTCCTGCAGGACGATCAGGCCTTGCTGCTGGCCAGCAACGGCGGGCACGGATTCGAAGCGGGCCTCGATCGAAAAATTGGAATCGGGCAAGTCTTGCAGCAGGCGCAAGGTGCTGTTGTCGATGGGGCCGGCGTCGTGGGCGATGCCAGCGGGAATGTCGAGGGAGACGAGACCCGGAGCGAGCGCCAATTGCCCGCCACCGCGCGGGTCGGTCAGTTGCCAAAGGTTGGTGTCGAGTTGGGAAGAGCTGAAATCATCAGATACCTGAGCCAGGGCCAGGCTGGCGTGACTGAGCAGCAGGAAAGCCAAAAACAGCAAGCACCAGGGGCGCTTGTTTTTAAGACTGTGGCAATCCATGCTCATGCGTCGATCTCCATTTCTTGACCCCTATATACGCCGCTATTGGGTAATTTTACCCGAAAAAACGCGCTAAAACAACAAAAATAAAAGAAAAGATCAAAATAAAGGTCACTAGGGAAGCAAGACAGCCTTGCGCACAACTCGGTGTGTTTCCCCCTGTTGCGCGTATTGGAGCCCGAAGAAGTAGGTTCCGCCAGCTTGGCGGCGTCCCTGCTGGTCGGTGCCGTCCCAGCGCACGGAGAAGGTGCCAGCATTTTGGTGGCGATGCAAGAGGGTGGCGACCCGGAAGCCGCGGGCGTCGTGAACGGTGACCCGCACGGGCCCCGCTTCAGGTAAGTTGAAACGAAGTAAGGTCATGGGATTGAAAGGATTGGGTGCCGGTAACGCGAACACCGGCGCCAGGGCGGCATCGGGCACATCGGTGGCCGTGGAGAGGATCGTAAAATCGGCTCCAGCCACGCTGGTGAGGTTGCCAAAAAGGTCAAAACTGTTGACCACCAGATGCACGGTGCCGGACGAGGTGTCGGGCACGGTCCAATTCCAGGTGTGCTGGCCGGTGCCAGGCCCAAAGGCCTGCGATTCGTAAAGAACGTCACCCAGCCACATCTGAGCCACATTGGCCGCCGGGTCACTGTTGGGATTGTCGTCACTGAGTGACCACTGAAGGGTGATCATCTGGCCACCCTGCAGCACGGTATGGGGGGGCGGATCAGCCACATCGACGACGGGAAATTTGGTGTCAATACTGGCAGCCCCACTGACGCCAAACCCGGTCCCGGCGCAGGCTGAGGCGGACCACAGGGAGGTGACAAGGAGCAAGGCGAAGGTGAGGGCGTGCCTGTAGACAGCTGGAAGCATGAATCCGCCTGGGTGCGAGATGGATGTCGTGATGCGGATCGCCTCCCCTGAAACGATCCGATGTTTTGTTATTATATCACATTTTTGGGCTGGTGACAATTTGGGTCGGGGGATTGCAGTGGGAGTGGCACGGAAGGAGAGAAGATGGACCAAGAGAAGCCACGGAACGAACCACGATTGATGGACCGAATTCGGGCGGTGATGCGTCTCAAGCATGCCAGTCCGAGAACCGAGAAAGCGTACGTTGGCTGGATTAAGCGGTACATCAAATATCACGGCAACAAGCACCCTGCAACTCTGGCAGAACAGGAGGTGACGGCATTTTTGACCCATTTGGCGGTCAAGTCAAAGGTGAGCGCGTCGACTCAAAACCAGGCTTTGGCGGCATTGTTGTGTCTGTACCGAGATGTGCTGAAAGCCGACCTGCCTTGGCTAGACGGACTAGTGCGAGCCAAACCGAGAGAAAGTGCGCCGGTTGTGTTGTCCCGTAGCGAGGTGCGTTCTCTGTTGGCTCAACTGGATGGGGTGCATTGGTTGATGGCTTCGATACTCTACGGCAGTGGGCTTCGCCTGTTGGAGTGCTGTCATTTGAGGGTCAAAGATATCGACTTTGGGCGCCACCAGCTGACGGTGCGTCGGGGAAAGGGCGGATATGATCGCGTCACCCTTTTTCCGGAGAATCTGAAGATAGAATTGCAGCAACAGGTGGCACTGGTATCACGCAAACATCGAGAGGATCTGGCGAATGGCGCCGGCTGGGTCCTGCTGGACGAAGCCCTGCATCGCAAATTCCCCAACGCCGGTAAGGAACTGGTTTGGCAGTGGATTTTCCCGGCAACAAGAGTGCACGTCCAAGCCAAAACGGGCAACGGGTGGCGTCATCACTTGCACGAAAGCGTTCTTCAGAAGGCGGTTAAAAAAGGCGCAGCCCTGGCTGGGATCAACAAACGTGTCACGTGTCACACGCTACGGCATTCGTTTGCCACGCATTTGCTGGAAGATGGATACGATATCCGTACGATTCAACAACTACTGGGGCACAAGGACGTGCGGACTACTATGAAGTACACCCACGTTTTGGAGAGGGGGCCTATGGG
>JADGEP010000289.1 GCA_016744275.1 Candidatus Krumholzibacteriia bacterium
GCTCACAGCCGCGGCAATGCCTCCCTGAGCGTAATTCGTATTGCTTTCCCGGCTTTCTTTCTTGGTCACAATGCGTACAGAGCCATTTTCGGCCGCCAACAGGGCAAACTGCAAGCCCGCAATGCCCGTTCCAACGACGAGACACCGGCTGCTGACAATTTCTTCGCTGACTTGAGGAAACATGGACCACCACCGGGAAACAAGAGGAACGAGACGGCACGGGGACATTCTTTGGCCCCGATCTTGGTAACCACTGGTAACAATTTAATCTAAAGCGGCTTGGAGATCAGCCGAAAAGTGTCATGGATTTGGCAAACAAACATTCCACTGGGCCATTGGTCCAACGGGAGGAAGAAAAAGTGAATTCCCGAGCCTTGTTTCTCATTGCGGCCCTCATGCTGGGCCTGTTCGTCCTGACCGGCTGCAGCACTGACAATAACGAACGACAACGCCTGGTCGCCGAAGCGGACCTCGTCAACGCCGGCGCCCCCATCGTTGTGGCAGCCCTCAACAATAACGGCACACCCGTCACCGACGACGATTTTGTGCCAATCGAGTTCATGAACGTGATGTTCTCGGCCCGGCCGCTTAATGACACCATGGTCATTCCGGAATATGGAACCTACAGCACGTTCAATGTGACGTCCTATGATCTCGTTTGGGTTCCGGGCAACAACGCACCGGCAGCCCTGACGGATTACAACGTCTCTCGGGGAAATCTGACGGTGTCGATTCCCGTCAACGACGATATTTCCGCAGCGGTTCTGATTGGCAACTTGAGCATGAAGGGCGAAGCCTGGTTCCCCGGTAGTCCGTTTACCGCTGGGCTTCAGGTCACCTTCTATGGACACGAGTCCGGCAGTGAGCACGAAGTGGCTTTCACCGCTGGCACCACAGTTCAGTTCGTCGCGGTTGTTTCCGACAACTAGATTCGGGAGAATCTTCCTCCCCGCAGCCAAGCGACGGCTTCACGAACTAGAGGCGCTCTTCGACCAGGTCGGAGAGCGTTTCGCCGTCCCCCCAGACGATGGCCAGATCGATGATGTAGGCCGGTGTTTCATGGGGCCAGAAGGGCTCCAGCTTAACCCAGTCCTTGGCGGTCGTCACGATACAGGCGCATCCGGCAGTGGTTGCGGCCCGGCGCACCCGTTCCACCAACGGCCTGGTGTAAGGTGCGTGGTCAGCCAGGCGCACCGCCAGCGGTGCTGCGGCGCCGAACATTTGCTGCACATTCTCTTCAAATTTTTCGGGCCGGGCGATGCCCGAAACCAGAACCGGCCGCTCCGGTTGTTCCAGCGCTGCCGCAGATTCGTTGGCGGCGCGACAGGCGAAGGAACGCTGGAAAGTGAAGACCCGACTGCCGCCCGTGCCTGAAGCCGGCATCTCCTCAGAGCATTCCAGCAACCACACCTGCGCCCGTTGCGCACCCTTCTGCGATTCCCGCCAAGGCCCCAGGGGCACAACTGGTCCCGTCAAGGGAGCAACCTGAAGGCCATCCGGGGTTTCTTCCAGGCCCCAATGATCAAGAATCACCACATCCAGGTCACGGCCGATGCCAGCTGTCTGGTGGCCATCTTCCAACAGCACCACTTCGGGCAACGGTTGCCGTTGCAAAACGTGCCGCAGGCCCTGCGCCCGCACCCGCGCCTGAACCACCGGCCATTGCTGCGGCGCCAGGGCTTGGGCCAGGAGGCGCGCCTCATCTCCCGCACGCTGGTTGCCGGTATCGACCTCAAGCGGTCCTGCCAGCGGTGAACGGTAGCCCCGCACCAGCACCACGCCAGAGCGACCGCGGGCGGCCAAATCCTGGGCCAATTGGATCACCACCGGCGTCTTGCCCGTGCCACCCAGCGCCAGATTGCCCACTGAAACAATCAGCGGCCGGCCGGGCGTCTGCGGGCGAGCAGCAACTCTCTGCGCCACAATGCGATTGTGAACCGCAGCCCAGGTGCGCCCCACAGGCCCCACAGACGGACGCGCGGACGGACCTGCCGCAGAACCGCGCCAAAATGAAGTGACCATCTTTTCGGCCCGCGAGCGCCAATCAAGAATCTTCATGAGCTGCGCCTTCCACGCCAAAAAAGTCCTGCAACTGACGCCGGGCCGCACCCAGTTCCGGTTCGCCTCCGTCGCGACTGACGAACATACTCTCACCCCGGTGCATCACCACCCGGCTGAACAGATGCGGCACCACGGTGCGGTCCCAGGTGCCCAAGACTCGACTGCGTGGCGCTTCGGCCCGCAGCGGAACAATGGGGGCACCACTGAGCCGGCTCAATTGCAACACACCCTCGTTGATCATGCCATAGGGACCTTTGGGTCCATCGACGGCCAGACCGATGCTGTTTCCTTTTTCCAGTTCACGTCGCAGGCAGATGAACGCGCGCTTGCCGTCTTCACCTGTCGCTCCCCTGGCATAGCCGTAGTCGCGCTTGCCCAGGGTACGGGTCAGGATGTCGCCGTCCGGGCTTTGGCTGACCAAGAGTGACGGACGCATGGGCCGCACATGCATGATAGCCATCAAAATGTCGCGATGAAGACAGGCAAAAATCAGGGGCTGATTGAGGTCGGAGGGCTGCGGCTCAAATTCGGCCAAGTGGACACTGCCTCGCAGAACGCGCCAGGCAACCGGGGCCAGGAGTAATTTCAGAAACTGGAGCGCCACCTCAGGAACCGTTGCCGGCAGCCTGAACCGGAGCATTCTTCTCAGAGGTCGCCGCGGGGCCCTGGGCTTCGATCAGGGACCGGATTTCAAGAGCGGTGCGCTCCCAGACTCCGCTTTCGCCGCAAAGTTGCCGCACGCTGCGCACGTCGCCATAAAAAGCCTGGCGTTCAGCGGGCCGAACCAGCCAGCGCAACAGATTGCGAGCCAAAGGCAATGGCGTCGCTTGTTCCTGGAAGTGTTCACGGATCATGCGGCGATCGAGGATCAGATTGCTCAGACCGATATGAGCCGTGCGCACCAAGCGCCGGGCGACAAAGGCGTTCAAGGCTCCGGTCCGGTAAACCAGTTCGTGAGGCACTCCGGCCAGGGCGGCCTCGAGACTGGCGGTGCCACTGCAAACCAGGGCCAAGTCCAGACGCGTCATCAGCTCGGGCAAGGGCTCCTGTGAAATTTCGAAATTTCCATCGAAGACCGAACTGATCGACAGCGGATCCAGGCCCGGTGCGGCACTGACGACAAACTTCAATTCACGGTCTGGCAGATGCCCCATCACAGCCTGACAGGTCACTTTCAGGACGGGCAACAGGTGGGCCAATTCCTGACGCCGGCTGCCCGGCAGGACCCCGATGGTCAAGGGTCCTTCCCGGTCATTGAACTTGTGTTCCCGCTTGGCCAGCGATTCTTCGAAGGGAAAACCCTCGCCATAGTCCTCCATCAGCGGATGCCCCATAGGGAAAACATCAAAGCCGCGGTCATTGAAATAGGAGGTCTCAAAGGGCAGGATCGTGCCCAATCGGTCAACCTTCTGGCGAAAGCCGCCGGTGCGCCAACTGCCCCAGGCCCAAACCTGCGGCGCGATCAGCCAGAAGACCGGCACACCCAGACTGCGGCTTTGACTCGCCAGTTTTCCATTAAACCCGGGAAAATCGATGGGTATGACCAAATCCACGGTCTCGTCAGCCAGGAATTTCCAGATGCGCCGCTGCACCCTGAGGATCGCCGGCAGGGCCGTGGCCACCTCGGCAAAACCCATGACGGCCACTTCGGCTGAATCAGCAACAATTTCCACGCCGGTCTCGGCCAACCGCGGACCGCCAAGGGCAGAAATCCGCACCCCGGGAATCAAAGATCGCAGAGCGGCCACCAAAGCCGCTCCGTACCGATCCCCGCTGGCTTCGCCGCAGGATATGAAGATGTGCGGAGCGCCGTGCTCGCGGGTCGTTTCCATTATGAGCAACGGCTCCAACGTTGGGCGAACATCCGGCTACCTCACGATTCCCCGATCGGACCGGCGAATGAATGCCATCAACTGCTCAACGTGCACATCCAAATTGCATTCGGCAGCGATCCGTTCCAAAGCCTGCGTCACATTCAGGCCCGACCGGTACAGCAGGCGGTAAGCGCGCTTCAGATTCAGCACTTCATCGTCGGTGAAACCGTTGCGTTTCATGCCGATGCTATTGATGCCCGCCACTTCGATGGGATTGCCCGCAACCTTGATGAACGGCGGCACATCCTGAGGCAGGCGGCTGCCGCCTCCGACAAAGGCGAACGCCCCGATGCGCACAAACTGGTGCACAGGCGTCAAGCCGCCGATGATGGCGTTGTTCTCCACCTCGACGTGGCCCGCCAGGTTGACCGCATTGGCCAGCACTGTGTTGTCATGCACGTGGCAATTGTGGGCCACGTGGACATAAGCCATCAGCAGGTTGTCGCTGCCCACCCGAGTGCTTTCCCCTTCCCCGGTTGCCGGATGAATGGTGCAGTACTCGCGGAAATCGTTGTTCTCACCAATTTCCACAAAGGTGGTTTCCCCGTGAAATTTCTTATCCTGAGGTTCGCAACCGACGGCGGCCCCATGGAAGAAACGGTTGTTGCGCCCAATGGTGGTCTTGCCGGTTATCAACACCGACGAACCGATGACGCAGTCCGGGCCCACAACGACCTCAGGCCCAATGACGGCATGGGGCCCGATCTTCACGTTGTGTCCCAATTGGGCAGCCGGATCCACCACCGCTGTGGGGTGAATTTCCGCTGCAGCTACGGGCCTGGGCCCGACGACTTTATTGGCTTTCATGGAATCCAAGATACTCCTCCTTCAGGGCAGCTGATCAGCTGTCCACCACGGTAGACATGAGATCTGCTTCGGCGACCACCTTGTCGCCAACCCATGCGGTCCCCCGCATTTTACAGATTGGTCCTCGCAACTTGGTCAATTCTAATTCAAACCTGATCTGATCACCCGGAGTAACCGGGTGCCGGAAGCGGGCGTTGTCGATCCCGCTGAAATACACCAGCTTGCCTCGCGGATCATCGGCTGCGGTCAACAACAACACGCCTCCGACCTGGGCCATCGCCTCGGTGATCAACACCGCTGGCATGATGGGGTGCCCAGGAAAATGCCCCTGGAAAAATGGCTCATTGATGGTCACGTTCTTGATGCCGGTCACGCGCACCCCCGGCTCAATGGCCGTGATGCGATCCACCAGCAGAAATGGGTAGCGATGGGGCA
>JADGEP010000028.1 GCA_016744275.1 Candidatus Krumholzibacteriia bacterium
GGATATCGTCCGCCAGGCTGCCGGTCCGGTTGTGCAGGCGCACGGTGGTGCCGGCGGGGCTGGTCAGGTCGAGAATCAGATCGCCTTTCCAGGTGTGGGTCACGTCGATATCGACCGTGACATCCACCAGGACAACGCCATCAGTGACCAGGATCTGAGTCGAAGCTCCGGCAGGATCATTGTCAGGAACCGCCAACGCCGGAGCGTCGCAGTAGACAAATTCCAATTGCGGAGACATGCCGAAGTCCACACCGGTCAGGCTCTCGCCGTCAGCCAGAACCACCGTTTGCGGCGCAGCGCCGTAGCCGGCCAAAGTCGCCGTCACGGTGTAGGTGTTGCCGTACATGTTCTCGATCATCCAAGTGCCGTCAGGGTTCGTCATGGTGCTGTAGCCACCGGGGCTGGCTTCGATCAGCACGCCGCCGTTGCCGGCGCCCATGACCTCAACGTCACCGGCCATGCTGGCAGTGCCACCGGTCTCATTGGCGGTCAGGAACAAGGCCGTATTCTCCAGCAACTTGACCCCTTCGGCCGGATCGGCCAAAGCAGCAAAGTTGAAGGAGTAGTGTACGATCTGTGCGCTGGCCGGGTTGGGATTGTTGTCATAGACCATGATACCAGCGTTGGTAGCCGTGCTGCCGGTTCCCATCACGATGTAGGCATCCGGGTTGGCCTTATAGCCATCCTGGTCGCCAAAACCGGTGTAGTTGATGGCCAGGGTCGAGGCCACCATATGGGGGGCGCTCATGATCGGATGACCGGCCATGCCCGCGGCCGTTACCAGCCCGCCGGCATCGTCAGCATCCCAGTCGAATCCGTGTACCACGTCGCTCGCGTAGGTCGGGAAACCGGGGGAACTGATGGCGTCGTAAGCAACTTCGCCACCTTCAGAGAGCACCTTGCCACCACCGGCGACAAACGCTTCGACGGCCGCGCGGAAAGCGGGATCGGCCACCGGGTTGCCGTTGGCACCGGACGAAGACACGATGAAGCTGTAGCTGCTCCAGCTGGCCGGGTCACTGGCACCGGCAGCTTCTTCAGTCACAACCCAGCCGGCATCCGTCAGGATGGTGCCCATGCTGGTTGCCGAAGCACCCTTGGACTGCTCATCACGAATGTGCATGGGCAGCAACTGCTTGTCTTTGCCGTACTTCTTGGTCGCCTTCGGTGCCAGGTCATCATCCAGGATCAGCACCACGCCGAGGGCGTCGATGATCATGAAGGAATGCGGGCCGTCGACGGTCGTATTGGCCGAGCTGCTGCCATCCATCACGGTGATCGTGTACTCGAAAGTATCACCGATCAGCAGGGAGCCAGCGGCTTCGGGGAACATCGCGCTGAACATGTCGCCGCCCATGTCGACCAAGGTCAGGTCGGCCTGGGGCGTGCCGTTCAACGAGTAGGCAACCGTCGCCGAAGCGATGGCGCCGTTGTCCGTCACCATGGCGTCCACCGAGGCGGGCCAAGTCAGCAGAGGCTGGTCACGCACAGGGGTGTGCGCCACGACGGGGAACTGAGCATCGGGGCCCAGGATGAAGCTGAAGACGTCGGTCGGAGCAGTCGTCGGCGCGGCGCCGGAGATGCCCGAGTCATCCGTCACGGTCATGTAATATTCCACGGTGGTATTGATACCAGGTCCGGGAATGCTGCCGGCCCACTCGTCAAAATTGCCAGTGGCCGTCATGGTGACCGCAGTGTAGGCAGGGTCGCCGGCATACCGGTAATTCAACGTCACGGCATCAGATGCGGTGATGGGGCTGGTGTGGCTGATGCTCGCGACCACGGGGTAGGGTCCAGCAGTATCTTCGCTGTCGCCCAGGGCCACGTGGTTGAAGTTCAGCAGGTACGTGGCGCCAATGCCACGGGCGCCGAACGCCTGGAAGATATAACCCACGTGGGATCCGCCATGCAGGGCCTGGTCGGCGGCAACCATGCCATCGGCGTAGTCCTGGAAGGTGGCGTTGATGCCCGTGTAGGCCATGCCTTCGATGATGACCTGGTCAGCGACAACGGCGCCCACGAGGTTGCGGAAATCCCACCATGCGGCAGAGATGATTTCGCCATCCTGATGCACCTGGTTGGCGATGTCTTCGGGGTAGTGCTTGCTACCATCGGTCCGGCGCAGGAAGGGCGGCGGTCCGGGGTTGTAGCTGGTGCCGTCCCATTCGCCGACCAAGGGGTTGTCGCCATAAGTGGCGCCCAGGTAATCGCCGAAGCCTTCACTGATGGCGCCGGATTCGGCGGCATAAACAAAGCCGGGCACGATGTCGTTGTGCACCGCATGGCCGTACTCGTGCAGCACGATTTCGCCATCGTCGGAATCGTCAACGCCGCCGTCGCCAAAGCGAATGCGGTCCTGGCTGGGGCTGTAATCCGAGTTGTCATCCGTACCCTGATGCGCGTAGGTGTCGGTGACACGGGCGCGGGCGTTCAGGAGACCCAACGTATTCTGGAAGTACTCCTGGAACTCGTTAATGTGGTAGTAGACGTTCACTTCCTGGAAGTGACCGGCCACGATGGTCGGGTCGTAGTTGTAGACGAGGCTGGCTTCGTCAGCACGGGGGCCCGAGCTGTTGAAGACCTGCACCCAGGGACCTTCCAAAAGGCCACTGCCGCTGAGGTTGGTCAGCGAAACAGCGTCGACCACGCCGGGCAGTTGGGCATCAAATTCACGCCAGGGGTAGCGCTCGGGGTGGTTGTTCAAGGGGTTGGCGATGAATACTTCGCCTGACCCGGTGGCCGTTGCGCCCTTGTCCAATTGCAGGTCGCTGCGGCGGTTCTCCACCGGAGGCGTGATGCTGAAGGGTTTCTCTTCGGGCTTGATGCAAACCAGCAGATCGCGGGTCTGGATTTCCGAAGTGTTGGTAGCGTCGATGAAAATTTCCCAGTCGCCGTAGGGGTTGTACGTGGGCGTCTCGGTGCGCCAGGCGAGGCGATCGCCATCGACGGTGCGCAAAACAACCAATTCAGCCTTGGGCGTGGCACGGGTCTGGCCGTCGCCACCGATCAGGCTCATGGCCCGGTCCAAAGCCATTTGGCGGTCGACTTGGCTCTTGTCGGAGTTGAGGTTGAAGGTGGTGGGACCGATGTCGCTGGTCGCAAAGAGGACCTGGCCATCAAAAGTGATGTGGGTCACGACATAGCCGTTGTACACCGGGACACCATTGATCATGGCCTGTTTCCAGACATGGTGACCACTGCTGCTGGTATTGGTGCGGACGTCCACCAGGGTGGCGTCGCCGAAGCGAACCGCACCAGCTTTGTCGATGGCGACTTCCTGCTCAAAGAGAGTCATCGCGTTGTCAGCCAGAAAACGGCTGGCGATTTCCGAGGGCGTGCCGCTGTTGGGCACGCGATTGGCATTGAACAACTTGCGGACGCTGCCGTCCTCGTTGCGATGTACAGTCAGGCTGATGTCTTGACCTGCGTCAACTCCCAGGGCGGTGTAATCCGCCGCAAAGGCCGGCAAACTGCCGGCCATGAGAATTGCCATCAGCGTCAAAATGATGACTTTAGCTGGTGATCTCATTGGTTGCTCCCCCCGGACCAATGGCGACGTCGTCTGGTATTGAGAATCATCTGGTATGACAATTATCGAACCAAGACATTGTGCTGGTCCAGAATCGAAAAGATGTGAGAAATGAACTTTTTCCTACCCCTCAATGCACCCTACTATAATAGTGGCCATTGGGGCAATCAAAAAAGTCCACTAAAAAGCTATATTATCGTATTAAACCGGAAATAACGGGGGTTATCCCGTCGATCATGAGCTGCACGGCGATCACAGTGACGAGCAATCCCATCAGTTTTTCGATGACCTTCATGCCCGTGGCTCCCAGCCGATTGAGCACCGCGTCGGCGCCCATCAGGATGGCACCGGTGAGCACAAGAATGGCGGCCACGGCACTCAATACCAGTGGGATTCCCAGATGATCGGGGGCCTGAGGCGTTAGGACCATCACTGTGGTGATGCTGCCCGGACCGGCCAGCATGGGGATGGCCAGAGGCGTGATCGATGGATCATCGTCCGGATCGGACTCGTCGGGAAACTCCTCGGCATAGGTTTCCTTGTCGGCCGCGACGGCCTTTTTGATCCCCGTCCGCCAGCGCCGGGGCTTGGATTGGAGCATATCCAGACCGATGCCAAAGAAGATCACGCCGCCAGCGATGCGGAAGGCGTCGACCGTGATGCCAAATACATGCAGCACCTGGTGACCGGCCATGGTGAATACCACAAGCACTAAAAAGGCTGTTATTAAGGATTTGACGAGGACGCGCCGCTTTTGGCGGCGGTCCATTTCGGAAGTCAGGCCGCTGAAAAACGGAATGACCCCCAGGGGATCGATGACGGCGAACAGGGACGAAAAGCTGAGAATGAGGAAGGCTGTGGTACTCATGGTATCACCTCCGGAGAAGTTGGGAAAAACAGGTCAAACACACGCCAGGATATGGCGATTTCCGGCGCAATATGGTGGTTTAAATCAGGAAGTAAAGGCTAGTGATGCGGGCGCAATAAAGACCTGAAAATATCGACGGCCGGGAATCGGTCTGGTCGGCTGCCGGCGCGGGACCGAAGAAGGCTCCATCGGCGCTTGAGTGGAGCCTAAGCAATTGTTATATAATAGAATACCGTATTTGTGGCATTTTCCGGAGCTCGCTATACGGCCATGCACTTCGGTTCTGCGCCAGCGGCATTGGCGGGCGAATCCACCAACACCTGGGCGATGAACCGCTGGTAATCTTCGGCGCCTCGTGACCGGGGTGCATACTCGAAGATCGATTGTTGGCATCCGAAAGATTCAGCCAGGTCGACGTTCACCCGGATGGGCGCGCACATCTTGGACCCAAATCGCTCCCGCAACTGGCTCAGCATTTCACCGGACTGGCGGGCCCGCTGGTCCAGAAAGGTGGGCAAAAGGAAGCGCAGATTCAGGTTCGCATTGTGCCGTCCGACCGACCCGACATGGCGCACAAAATCCAGAACACCGGCCATGGCCGCCGGGGTGAGTGCTGCGGGCGCCACGACATCGTGAGCACAACCCAGCACATTGACCGCGATGGCGTCGAAACCCGGAGCCGCATCAATTACAATATAGTCGTAGCGATCGCGGACTGGAGCGAGGGCCTCAGCCAGGACCCGGTGGCCGTCTTGTTCGCGCCGCGCAATGGTCAGGGCAGCCCGGGACAAATGATGATCCGCTGCGATCAGGTCCAGGTTGGGGCGGGCCTTGGTCAGGGCCTCCACAACAGGAGCGGTGCCTTCAAGAACCTCAGTCAGTGTCAGGTCGAATTCCGTGCCGAGGGCCTTGGCGCATTGCCCCTGGGTGTCGGCGTCCACCAGCAGCACGCGGAAGCCCTGCAGGGCCAGGCCATGAGAAAGATTCACCGCGGTGGTGGTCTTGCCCACGCCGCCTTTGGTCATCGCCACAGCTATGATTTTCATGATATCTCCCTGGATGTCTTCCTTGGCTCAACGGGCACGAATGGTTCGCGGACACCCAAGGAATGATCGTGCCAATTTTGGCGTCCGGGTTGTAACCGGTTGCTGCGCCGTTTGATGGAGGCGCTGCCGTCGCGCCCAAACATCCAGGTTCGTTGCACTCGGCCCGTCCGAAACGGTAGAATGCACTTGCGTCCACCTTGAAATCTCGTTTTTGACCCACGGCCCATCGTGTCTTAAGATGTCGAGGAACAACCCATTGTCTCTCTGACCCAGGAGCACGCCCGTGGCCCTATCCGGCGACTTTCCCATTTCCAGCTGTGACTGTCAGGATTGCCGAACGGCCTGCACCATCTCACCGGGATGGTTCATGCCCGACCAGATCGCGCCCCTGGCCGATTCGTTGGGACTCAGCGTTGAAGATCTTTTCCGCAAGAAGCTCGCCATCAGCGTCACCCGAATGCCGGATGGCAAAGAGATCCACGGGGTGATGCCCCACAAATTTCGGGATGGCAAGAAGCCGGGCTCGGTGTGGACGCTGATGGAGTTGGCCCAACCTGGCCGGTGCGTGTTTTTTGATCGTGGAAAGTGCACCATCTATAAATTTCGACCCTACGAATGCGCCCGGATGATTCACAAGAAAACCAAGGAATCGGTGCGACTGCGGCGCCAGATCGTGCCTCATTGGACCGGCCCGGCCCTAAAGCCGTATGCGAAGCTGACGGGAAAAAAGTTGATGGGCGCCAAGGGGTCGAAATGAATCAGTGAGCCCCGCCGGGTCAGCCTAAGTTGAATCTCCCCCGGGGCCCGCGGTCAGTTTCAGGCCGATGATGGAGATCAATAGAAGCGCCAAAAATACGATCCGCCCCGCGTTGACGGGCTCCTTGAATAGAATCACTCCAAGAATTGCGGCGCCCAGCGCGCCGATGCCAACCCAGACTGCGTAGGCCGTGCCGATGGGCAGGGTTTTTGCCGCGTTGCCCAGCAACCACATGCTGGCCACCAATGCCAACAAGGTGAGAGCCGTCGGCAGGGGCCGGGTGAATCCGACGGTGTATTTCAGTCCGATGGCCCAAGCTGTTTCCAGCAGGCCGGCAATCAATAAAACGATCCAGGCGGACATGCAGGCTCCTTTGTCAAGTTGAGGGGGCAATCCTAGCGGCCTATTTGTCAAAACCCTATCAGAATGATGGGAAATGTGATAAGATCAGGATCTTATCACGAAAAAGGAGGACATGGTGCGCACCAAATATCCGCTCATCTACATGTTGGTTCTTTTGGCCGTGGCCGGCGTATTGTCGCTGGCAGCTAACAATAGCGACGGCCCCGCTTGGGAGCCAACGGCTGCCGTGGCAGCAATGCCAACAATCTTGCCGTTGCTTGAAGGCACCTGGGCCGGTTCCTGGACCGACACGGTTTTTAATGTCAGCGGTCCCATGACCTTTGTGATCTGGGGCGAGGGCAGTGGGTATGTCGCCACCGGCACCATTGACATTTCAAACATCAGTCCGGCCCTGGGTGTGCTCAGTGGCGGCGCCACCGGAGTGGAAAACGGCGGTTCGTTGGACGTCACCTTCAACTGCACCGAATTGGGCAACGGTTCAGTCGTGCTATCGCCGGTTAAAAGCGCGGGCGGGGCCATGAGCGCCACCGGCAGCGGCAGCGGCACCGTGACAGGTTCCCTGAATTTTGGGCCGTTCCTGCTGACGGGCACCGCCAGCGATTCAGAGATCACCGGCAGTTTCGATTTCACCAATCCAGGCGCCGGCAAAGGCGTGGCCCAGATGACCAAGACCTCGGTTGATGTGGAAAACGAATCCTGGGGCAGCGTCAAAGCCAAATACCGCGATCGTTGATTTGAACATGCGTTTTTGGGCCGCTCTGATCGACACGATTTTGGCTTTTTTACTGACCGCCCTGCTGGCCTCTTCAGCGGGGTGGTTTTTTGCTGAACGCGCCGCTGTCACATTTAGGGTCTATTCGCCCGACACTTACTGGAACGGCCCCATCCCGCTGATGCTCGGGGCGGTGTCGCCCTTGTCTTATGGTCTGGCATTTGCGGTGATCGTGGCCCTCGCTTGCGAAGGCATGTGGGGCGCCTCGGTAGGCAAGATCCTGACGCGCCGAACGGTGGTCAAGTCGAGTGGTGGTGCACCTTCTCGCCGGCGATCCTGGTTGCGCTTCGCCTTGAAAACCTCTCCCTGGTGGGTGTTCTGCCTGGCCTTGATGAGTGGGCGCTGGGAGTGGGCCACCTTCTCGGGTATTGTCGGCCTGTGGGCATTGCTGGATCTGGCCAGCGCGCTGGTCTTTCGTCACCATTTGTGGCACGACCGGATCAGCGGCACGCGGGTTGTGGTCCGACCCAATCCCGGGTTCAATTCCAGAGCGGCTTGACAACCAACACGGCCTTCCCGACCATAGGTGCAATCTGCCAGCACCTCGACTTCATTTTTCCACGATTTGAGACCACCGGCATGGCCTTGCTTGACCTTAAAGAACTGCACCTCAGCTTCGGTGGCCCGCCGATCCTCAATGGCGTGGACCTGCAGATTGAAAAAGGCGAGCGCATCAGTTTGGTGGGGCGCAATGGCGAGGGTAAATCGACCCTGCTGCGGGTGCTGGCCGGCGCCGTCAAACCCGACAGCGGCGAGATCATTCGCGCTCAGGGACTGAGGGTCGGCATGTTGACCCAGGAGGTGCCTCTGGAAACCAGCGGCACGGTGCGTGAAGTGGTGCATGGCGGTTTTGAAGCCGTGGGCATGCCGGACCCGGCCTGGGAGCAGGCCCATGTGGTGGATCAGACGTTGACCCGCGCCAGCCTCGATGGCGACGCCGAGTTTGCCCAACTTTCCCTGGGCAACAAACGCCGCACACTTTTGGCCCGGGCCATGGTCATCGACCCGGAAGTGCTGTTGCTGGACGAGCCCACCAACCATCTGGACATCGACGCCATCGCCTGGTTGGAAGACGAACTGCGGCGCTTCGAAGGCACCCTGATTTTTGTGACCCATGACCGCGCCTTCCTGCGTGCCCTGGCCACCCGTATCGTTGAAATTGAACGGGGTCAACTGCGGGATTGGACCTGCGATTACACCACCTTCATCGAGCGCCGGGACGAAGCGTTGCGGGTGGAGCAGGAACAAAACGCGGAATTTGATCGCAAGCTGGGGCAAGAGGAAGTGTGGATCCGCCGCGGCATCCGGGCCCGGCGCACGCGCAACGAAGGCCGGGTGCGGGATCTGGAAAAGATGCGCGAGCAGAGGTCGTCGCGGCGCCAGCGCGTGGGCAACGTCAAACTCGAGTTGCAGGACTCCCAGCGCAGTGGTCGCCTGGTGGCCCGGGTGCGGGACCTGCATTTCCAGTGGGGAACGCAGGTGATGGTGCGCGATTTTTCGACGCTGATTCAGCGGGGCGATCGCATCGGTATCCTGGGACCAAACGGGTCGGGCAAGACGACACTTCTGCGTCTCCTGTTGGGAGAGTTGGCACCGCAGCGGGGAACCATCGAGCACGGCACCAATTTGGCCATTGCCTACTTCGATCAGCAGCGCGATCAGCTGGACGAGTCGCAAACGGTCCAGGAAAACGTGACCGGTGGACACGACACTGTGCAGTTCAACGGGCGGTCGGTGCATGCGGTGACCTACCTGAAGAACTTTCTGTTCACGCCGGACCGGGCCCGGTCTCCCATCACGCATCTCTCTGGCGGCGAGCGCAACCGGCTGCTGCTGGCCCGATTGTTCACCCGTCCGGCCAATGTGCTGGTGCTGGATGAGCCCACCAACGATCTGGACATCGAGACGGTGGAGTTGCTGGAAGAACTGGTCGCCGAATTTGACGGCACCTTGTTGTTGGTCAGCCATGATCGCGAGTTTTTGGACAACGTGACGACAGCCACGTTGGTTCTGGAGGGCGACGGACAGGTGGCCGAAACAGTGGGCGGGTACGCGGACTGGTCGCGGGCCTCGCGCCAGGCCGCCAAAGAGGCCCAGAAGGTGGCCAAAGCGGAGGCCAAATTGGCCGCCGCTGCGGCCCGGGAACAGGCGGCGCCCCCTCCGACAGCTTCCGGCGACCCATCGCGCCGCCGATTGAGCTGGAAAGAAGAGCGGGAACTGGAATCTCTTCCGCCGCAAATCGAAGCCTTGGAGACGGAGCAAACTGACCTGCATGCGCGCTTGGCCGATCCGGCCTTTTATCAGACCGGCGGTGGTGAAATTGGGGAGACTCAATCCCGCTTGGAAGAGTTAAGCGATCAATTGACAGGACTTTATGATCGCTGGAGCGAACTCGCCGAACGGGCCGAGTGAACGTTGCGGAAACCCCTTCGCATAAAAGATGATAGCTGAAAACCCATCTCAAAAATCGATACCAAACCCCAGTAATCTTGTATTTTAAGCCAGTTGCGCTTTTGTCAGAGACGGCAATTTCTGGCGTGTCGAAAAGCGCTGGCATACATTTCCAAATTAAGGTTCAATGAGCCGAAATGACACCCGATTAAAGGTGTCTATTACCGTTGCCTGATCCATTGCGAGATCAGGCTGGTCCCATGACCCTACTCCCTCTCCTGCAGGCTTGTTGCCCGCGGCGTCGAGGGCGAGGAGGCGACGCAAACGTCATGTCTTCTGAACTCATCAGACAAGACGAAGTCACCATTCGGTTTGTCGGAGACTCCGGCGACGGAATGCAGCTGACTGGAACACAGTTTACCGAGACGACAGCCAAGGTCGGCAACGATCTGGCCACCTTCCCTGACTTTCCCGCTGAAATCCGCGCCCCGGCCGGATCCCGCGCGGGAGTCTCCGGCTTCCAGGTTCATTTCAGCTCCCACGATATCTACACCCCCGGCGACGCTCCGAGCGTGCTGGTGGCCATGAATCCGGCAGCGTTGATCACGAATTACATGGATCTTCAGCCCGGTGGCATCATCCTGGTCAATACCGGGGCGTTTACCGACAAGGACTTGAAGAAGGCCGCTCTGGATTCCAATCCGTTGACCGACGGCACCCTCAGTGGGTTCCGGGTCATCGAGGAAGATATCAATCAACGCACCATGGAAGCGTTGGCGGATATGGGACTGGGCAAGAAGGACGTTCTGCGTTGTAAGAATTTCTACACCCTGGGCATGGTCTACTGGCTCTACAGTCGGCCCATGGAACCCACCCTCGAGTGGCTCAAGGTGAAATTTGCGAAGAAACCCGAGCTGATCGAGGCCAATAGCCGTGCCCTGAAGGCCGGTTATAACCACGGCGAGCTGCTGCGCCTGTTCCAGGGGCGCTATGAAGTGCCCAAGGTGACCGATGCGCCCAAGGGCCATTACCGCAACATCATGGGTAATGAAGGTGTGGCCATCGGCCTGGTCGCTGGCGCGAAGCTGGCGGGCCTGGATCCGTTCCTCGGATCCTACCCCATCACGCCTGCGACAGATATTCTGCAGTACATGGCGTTGATGAAGAATCACAACGTGATCACCTGCCAGATGGAAGACGAGATCGCGGGCATTTGCACCGCTATCGGTGCTTCTTATGCGGGACGATTGGGCATGACGACCACCAGTGGTCCGGGCCTGGCCCTGAAAACCGAAGCTGCCGGTCTGGCTGTCATGACCGAATTGCCTTTGGTGATCGTCAACGTGCAGCGAGGGGGACCCTCGACCGGTCTGCCGACCAAGGTGGAGCAGTCGGATCTGTTGCAGTCGCTCTTCGGACGCAACGGCGAATGCCCGCTGCCCGTGGTCGCCTGTGCGTGTCCCGCTGATGCCTTCGACAGTGCTGTGGAGGCCTGCCGCATCGCTACGCAGTACATGACCCCGGTCATCCTGCTGAGCGACAACTACATTGCCAACGGGGCCGAGCCCTGGAAGCTGCCTGCCATGGAGGACCTGAAACCCTTCCCGGTGGATCATCCCACCGATCCTGAAGGATTCAGCCCCTATACGCGGGATGAAAAACTGGCCCGCAACTGGGCCGTGCCTGGCACCCCTGGACTGGAGCACCGCGTTGGTGGCCTGGAAAAGGATGCCAAGACCGGCGATGTCAGTTATGACCCGGACAACCACGACATCATGACGGAGACCCGTGAGGCCAAGATTCTTGGCATTCGCGACTCGATCCCAACGCCGCCGCTCAATGGCGAGGCGACCGGCGAATTGCTGGTTGTGGGCTGGGGTTCGACCTACGGCGCGACCCGCGCTGCGGTGGAGCGTATGCAGAAAGAAGGCGTCAAAGCGACCCTGCTGCACATGCGCCACCTGTGGCCGTTGCCCCATGGTCTGCTGGAGATTTTCCAGGGCTTCGACCGAGTCGTGGTGCCGGAGATGAACCGTGGCCAACTGGCCAAGTTGCTCAAAATGGAATACCCTGGCATCACATTCGAGCCATTCAGCAAGATGAAGGGCAAGCCATTCCAGGCCCGTGAACTGAAGGCCCACTTTGAAGAGCTCTTGGAGGATAAGTCATGAGTGAAGTCCAGCAATTGAAGGCGAAAGACTTCAAATCCGACCAGGAAGTGAAGTGGTGCCCAGGCTGTGGTGATTATTCCATCCTCAGCTGTGTTCAGAGCACCCTGGCCAGTGTCGGTGTGCAGAAGGAAAACGTGGTCTTCGTCTCGGGCATCGGTTGTTCCAGCCGTTTCCCGTACTATATGGACACCTACGGTATTCACAGCATTCACGGCCGGGCCAACGCCATTGCGACCGGGGTCAAAGTGGCCAATCCCGAGTTGGACGTCTGGGTGATCACCGGTGACGGTGATGGCCTGTCCATCGGCGGCAACCACATGATCCATTCGTTGCGGCGCAACGTGGACATGAAAGTCGTCTTGTTCAATAACGAGATCTACGGCTTGACCAAAGGGCAGTATTCGCCGACTTCACCGCAGGGCCTGAAGACCAAAACTTCGCCCTACGGTTCGGTTGATGCTCCTTTTAATCCGATCCAACTGGCTCTTGGTGCCGGTTCCACTTTTGTGGCCCGCACCATGGATGTCAGCCCGAAGCACATGAAAGATACGCTGGGCATCGCCGCCGAACACAAGGGCGCTGCCTTTGTCGAGGTGTGGCAGAACTGCGTCATTTTTAATCATGACTGCTTCAAGGGTTGGACCGAAAAGGCTGTGCGCGACGAGGCGACCATCAACCTCAAAGCGGGCGAGCCCATGGTCTACGGTAAGGACAAAGACAAAGGCCTGCGTTTTGATGGCTTCAAGGTCGTCATCTGCAGTCCCGAGGAAGCCGCGATTTGGGACCCGTCCGAGGCCTCACCTGCGGCAGCGTTCATGCTGATCCAGATGGACAACGATCCTGGCATGCCGCGCCCCATGGGTGTGCTGCGTCAGGTGGAGGCCCCGACTTTGGAGGGCCTGATCCACGAACAGCTCAGCACCGTGACCGACAAGCGGGGCGACGGCGAGCTGAAAGATCTGCTGTACACGGCGGATGTCTGGGAAGTGGAATAACGGGTTTTCGGATCCGGCCGCTTTGTTCATTTGATTCAGATGATAAAAGAGAGAGGCGCCTCGTTTGAGGCGCCTCTTTTTTGTGGGTGTTGGCCAGGAATCACTTCAGCATCATGATTTTTCGGTGGTCCCGTTTTTGTTCAGTCTGCATCCGGACATAATAGGCGCCACTGGCGACCCTGCGACCACCGTCATCGCGCCCCTGCCAGACGACCTGACCTTCTCCGGCACCGCGGTGCTCATTCAGCAGGGTGCGCACCACTCGTCCATTCAGGTCGTAGACCGTCAGCCGCACGGGACCAGACTTGGCCAATTGGAAGCGGATTTCCGTCTGGGGATTGAAGGGATTGGGCACGTTGTTCAGCAGTCTTGTGGGCAACGCAGGCACAGCCTTGAGCGTGAGGGCAACTTCGCTGCTGCGGGCAATTTCAGCACTCTGGTGCATGACGGCGTAGCTGTACCAAAGCGTCGTGCCGCCGGGATAATCCGGCCGGTCGCTGAACCGCACCATCATGGTCGTCGCCGGCAGAATTTCGTCAGTCAAGCGCTCCACCCGACCGTGAGGGTCCCGCCGGTAGACATGGTAACCAGCATCGGCCTGGGCCTGCACCGGCCATACCAACTCGACGTCGCTCTGGGTTTGGGCCGCCAGAGGTGTTGGGGTCGCGATGCCTACGGCCACGTCCGTATTGATCCAGGCCACTGTGCTCATGCCCGTGGCAGGCAGCAGGGGCGTCAATTGGGTGATGTCACTCCAGGGCACCCAGGCCATCAACCCCGGGATTGAAGGGGTGCGTTTGGGGTGCAGCTCCAGGGAGACATTGTTGGGGTCGGGGTCGGTGACCAGCAAGTGGCCCGTGGCCAACAAAACGCCGTCCGGCGAATAGGGCAGAGGTTCCAGGCCGATGCCAACGGTGAATTCACTGCTGTCGTTGGGATTTGAAGCGTTGACGGCATTGCCGGCCAAATCCCAACTGGTGAAAGTCGCGCCGCCGGTGGTGACCACCCGGCATTCCCATCCGGCCACTCCCGAAGAGTTTGAAGGATTGAGCATTGCCAGATATACAGGCACGGTGGTGGGAGGGCCGGCGATTCCCGATTCGATGGCTGTAAAGTCGGAATCGAAGAAAAAGCCGATCAGATCTTCGCCTGGATTGACGTCGACAGTGGAACGGCTGGACAAAGCCACGGTGGTGCAGGCGGCTGGTCCGAGCACGAGGGTGGCTGTGCCAGAACTGACGGTCGCGGGGGTGAAACTGATCACATAGGGTTCGATGTCATTGGGTTCAAGGGCCAGTGGTCCTGAAGGGGTGATGGTGTATTCGTCGGAGGTGAAGGTTGGGTTCAGTTCCAGGGTGGTATTGCCCACGTTGGAGACGATGAGCATCTGGGTCTGGGTTTCCCCGATACCGGAAAAAGCAAATTGCAGGCTGTCGGCGCTGACGCTGCACTGCGGCGTCGCCGTACCTCCGGCGCCGGTGATGGGCACCGTGGCGAGATTGTTTCCGAGATTAAGCGTGGCGGTGTAGAACAGTTCAGCTGGTGGCGTGAACTCGATGTAGATGTCCCATGTCACGCCCGGCCCAAGAATCAATGTTTGTTCGCCGCCGACCAAACTGTAGGCGGAGCTGGCGAAGGTCAGTTGGGGGCTGATGGGAAAGCCCAGGGTGCCCTGGTTGGTGACCTGGACCAGCTGGGTGCGGGTTTCGCCGACGTCCACGAAATTGAAGTCGACGGCTTCAGGCGACACGGTATGGACCGGAGTCGAGTAGTGGGCCAAACCCGACATCGTGGCGACCGGTTTGTCGGACCCAAAGCCCAGCGAACAATAATAAGTGCCAGGGGCCTGGGGGCGAAACTGCACCCTGACGATGTGGGTATTGCCGGGATGCAACAAATATTGGCCACCGCCGACAACAATGTCGAATGCGTCGCAGTCTTCGGTCCAGCCGATGTCCAGATTGATGGGCACCTCGCCATCGTTGCGGATCGAGGTGCTGCGCTCGGTAGTGGAGCCCACAGGCTGGTCGGAGAAGTTGAGATCATTGGGGATGGTCCAGGACTCGATGGGCAGGCGCCCGGTGCCGTGCATGGGCAGGTCGGGTGCGCTTCCGCCGAGCTGCAGAGTACAAGATGCGGGCCCTTCAACCACGGGCGTGAAGGTGACGGGGATCACCACTGTTTCGCCAGCCGGAACATCAGCAGGACCGGCGACCGCGGAAAGCGAAAAGCCAGGATCCAGGCACGCCAGGGTCACGTCCAGGGGCAAAATGCCACCGCCCACATTGCTCACACGTACCCAGAGAGTCTGGCTGGTGCCCAGGCCCAGTTCGCCAAAAGAGAGTGAGTTGACGTCCACTTCGGCCACGGGCACATCCGGGTTGATGGCCGCAACCAGGGGTGTTCCGGTGACGGTGCGCATGACTGTCAACTGTTCGGGAGCATCGCCACCCAGGTAGGCCATCTCGCCAGCAATGGAAGCAAAGAAAATGGGTTTGAGCGAGACCCACACCGGCTCCACTGCGGTCAAGACCAAGTCGAAGGTCATCACTTCGGTGGCTGTTGCCGGCGGCAAAGGACTGGCCAACCCGACCGAAAAGCGCGGGGGCGATTGGGCGTTGATTGCCTGCCCAGCGATGCTCCACCCCGAAACCAGGGCGGGCCCGGCGATGTCGACTTCGCATTCCCAGCCAAGAATGCCGCCCGTGCTGGTGGGGTCGAAAATGACCAGATGCCCGGTGACCTGGTCGTACGGAGCACTGGTGGTGGTTTCGTGGGAAAGGAAATCGGTATCCCAGAAAACGCCGACCAGATCCTGGGCCGGTGCCGCAGCGACCCCCAAGAGAAGGGCCATCACCAAAGTTACTACCGCTGCGAAGCCAGGATGCCGGCTGAGGGTCTTCATGGGGCTCTCCTTTTTGAGATCTCAGTGGGACCGGATTGAGGCCGCCGCTCAATCGAAAATTATATCAGATTCTCCTGGCGACGGGGCAACAGTTGGAGTCGGAGACAATCGCTGGATTCCCAACACGGATGCTATTGGGGCAGATATGGGGCCAGATTGAGGGTCAGCAAACGGTCGGCAGCGATGGAATGTTCATTGACGGCGCATCCCAGGCCGTAGACCTCGACGCCGGCTTGAACGGCCTCCCGCAGCAACTTGCCATATTGGGCGTCCACGTCGTCTGCCGGGCCGATGGTCTGGGCATCTGGCCGCTGGCTGCAAAAAACAAGGGCGGCGCGGTCGCCGCCAGCGACCATGTCCATCAATTCGCGCAAGTGCTTGCGCCCACGTTCGCTGGGAGCGTCGGGAAAACGCCCGTGTCCGCCTTCGACCAGAGACACGTTTTTGACCTCAACCCATACTTTTTCGGTGGCCCTGGTGAGCAGGATGTCGATCCGGGATCGGCGTGTCCCGTATTTGACCTCACGGCGCATTTCGTCGAAGCCGCTCAGGGCGGGGATCAGGCCGGCGCTGATGGCTTCGGATACCAACTCATTGGCCGCGTTGGTATTGACTCCAACAGGCACTCCCGTTGGCGTTTCCACAATTTCCAGGGTCCATTTCAATTTGCGGTCCGGATTGTGGGCTGGGCTCAGCCAAACCGTGGCCCCGCCGTGCAAACAGCCGGTCATGCGCCCGGTATTGTTGGTGTGGGCCACCAGCTCAGCACCATTGGCCCCGGTGGCGTAAATGAAAAACCGTTTTTCACGGCGCTCAAAACGCGCAGATATCAGGGGGTCGGGAAAGCGCACGGGGCTCCTTGTTGCCGAGTAGGGGATCTCCTGCATTGCCCGTCTGAGCGAGCGAGGTTATTGTTAAACCGATCGTGGACAATGGCAACGCCTCAATATCGAATGGACAAATATGAAGTTGGGCGATTGGAAATTTCGCGCCTTTCACGATGGCCGCTTTAAGCTGGACGGCGGCGCCATGTTCGGTGTCGTGCCCAAGATTTTTTGGCAGAAACAACATCCTGCGGATGAGCGCAATCGCATCGACCTGGACTTGCGTTGCCTTTTGGTGGAGCACGGCGACCGCCGCATTCTCGTAGACACGGGCATGGGTGATCGTTGGACCGAAAAGCAATTGGGAATTTATGGCCTGGAGCGTCGCCCCAATCAGTTGGTGGCCGAGTTGGCTGAAGCCGGCGTGACTCGCGAATCGATCACAGACGTGGTGCTCACCCACCTGCATTTTGATCACTGTGGTGGCTGCCTGCGCGAAGAAGAGGGCCAGATGCGGCCCGTTTTCAATCAGGCGCGCCACTGGGTGCAAAAACGGCATTGGGAATGGGCCAGTGGTCCTTCGGAACGTGACCAGGCCAGTTTCCGTCCGGAAGATTTTCAGGCCTTGTCGGAGCACGGCCAGTTGCAATTGGTCGATGGGCCTCAGGAAATCATCTCCGGAGTGCGGGTGACACCAATCAGTGGCCACACGCCGGGACAACAAGTGGTCGAATTCCACACCGGCGAAAAAGTGGTGGCCTTTGTGGGTGATCTGATTCCCTTTTTGAGCCAAGTGCACATTCCCTGGATCATGGGCTTCGATTTGAACCCCTTGCTGACGGTGACCGAGAAGAAGCAATACCTGACCCGCGCGGTTGAGGATCAGTACATTTTGGTGTTTGAACACGACCAGGCGCATGAGGCGGCAACGGTGAAATTTGAAG
>JADGEP010000290.1 GCA_016744275.1 Candidatus Krumholzibacteriia bacterium
CGGCGGGGCGCTGAAATCCGCGGGGTGCCCCCGGGCCATCAAGTGCCGCGTCATCCTGCCGGACGGCTCGGTCTCGGGCGGGCCCATGTACTACATCGAAAAGGGCCTGGGCAGCAAATGGAAATGGCTGGCGGTGATGTTCGCCATCTGTGCGGTGATTTCCAGCTTTGGTTCGGGCAACAGCATTCAGGCCTTCACGGTGGCTGACCAGATCCGGGCCGACCTGGGCGTGCCGACTTGGATCACGGGTTTGGTGTCAGCGGGCCTGGTGGCCCTGGTGATTCTCGGCGGCATCAAGCGCATTGGCGCGGTGACGAGCAAACTGGTGCCGTACATGGCCGTCATCTACGTGGTGGGCGGTTTGGCTGTGGTGCTGATGAATTTCAGCGCCGTTCCGGGCGTGCTGGTGACGATCGTCAAATCGGCCTTTCAGCCGGCGGCTCAACTTGGTGGTTTTGCCGGTGGGTCGTTCATTTTCATGCTCACCTGGGGCGTGAAGCGCGGGCTGTTCAGCAACGAATCGGGCCAGGGCTCGGCGCCCATTGCCCACGCCGCGGCCAAGACCGACGAGCCCGTGCGTGAGGGCGTCGTGGCCATGCTTGGGCCATTGATCGACACCTTGATCATCTGCACCATCACCGGCCTGGTCATCCTGTCGACCGGCGTGTGGAACACGCGCCTGCCCGACACCGTGCCGGTCAACGCCCAGTCGGCCATTACAGTGATCAACGAGCGAGCCGCGGTGTTGGAAGATGGCGAAATTTCCGACGCGGATTTGTTCACCGGCAGCTTCAATGTGCGGGGAGGCAGCCCTGAGGGAGTCTTCCTGGTGCGCAACGATTCGTGGGTGGATGTGCCCCAGATGGTTTTGGACGACGGCACGCCTTATTCGGGTCTCTTGAAAGTGGAAAACGGCAACATCGACATGGAGGGTGTGCCCGACCTGACTCTCAACGGCGACATGCTGCAAAACGGCTCGCCTTTGACGGCCCAGGCCTTCCGGGTGGGGCTGTCCAAATTTGGCAATTGGGGGCACTTTCTGGTGACGCTGGGGGTGGTGCTGTTTGGCATCTCGACGGCCATCAGCTGGAGTTATTATGGCGACCGGGCGGTGGTCTATCTGCTTGGCACAGGCTATATTCTGCCCTACAAAATCATCTTCGTAATCATGAACTTCCTGGGGGCGATTTTCTCTCTTGAAGTCGTCTGGAATTTTGGCGACAGTGCCTTGGGTCTGATGTCGTTGCCGAATCTGATTGCGTTGATTTTGCTGGCGCGAAAAGTCAACGGCATGACGGATGAATACTTCGACAAAGACCACAAACCACTGCGTTAGTTAACGGGCCGATTCGGCAGAGAAGGACAACATGGGCGGCGACACGAAAATGGAACAGAAGAAGACCGTGGCCGAGAGGATGGCCAAGCTGGTCCGCAAGGGCAAGTTGACGGCCCAGAATGCGGACTTGCACTGGTTGTACGAAAAATCGGTGCAGAATGCCGAGGTCGAAGTCGAGTTCATCAACGAAGTCTACGAAAAGACCTTTGGCCGCAAGCCGGTTTCGTTGCGGGAAGATTTCTGCGGCACAGCCAACCTGTGCGCCGAGTGGATCAAACTGGACGACTTCAAGACCGCTCTGGGCGTGGACTACGACGAACCCACCTTGCAATGGGGGCGCGAGAACAACCTTGCACCCTTGGGTGATCGGGCCAGCGGCATCACCTTGGTTCGCGACGATGTACGCAACGTGCGTTCGCCTCAGACCGATGTCCTGGCGGCCACGAACTTCAGCTGGTGGGGATTCAAGACCCGCGACGAGTTGGCCGGCTACCTGCGCAATTGCCACGCCTCGCTCAAGGATGAGGGCATGATGATGATGGACTGCTACGGCGGTCCCGAGGCGCAGATTCCGCAGGAAGAAGAGCGCGAGCAGGATGGGTTTGATTACATCTGGGATCAGGATACATTCAACCCGATCACCAATGAAATCACCTGCTACATCGACTTCAATTTCGAAGACGGCAGCAAGATGAAGAAGGCGTTCAGTTACGATTGGCGTCTGTGGTCGTTGCCCGAAACCTGCGATGTGCTCAAGGAATGCGGCTTCAGCCGCGCGGTGATCTATTGGGAAGGCACGGACGAGGATGGAGAACCCGACGGGGAATTCCAGCCCAGCCTGGAGGGTGACCTGGCTCCGGCCTGGGTGGCCTACATATTGGCGTTCAAATAGGTAAACATCTAAGGGCCGGCCCGGAGTTTTTCCGGGTCTTTGAGACGGAGATTGAGGGATCTCTGCAGGAGTTGAACTATGGAGTTCGCGAAGTGCGCCCAGTGTGGCGCCGAAATCGAAACCCAAGGCATTCAGTTCAGGGGAAAGACTTTCTGCGGCGATGAGTGCTGCGAGAAATTTGACGCAAGTCTCGCCAACGGTGGCGGGCCTGGGGTGGCAGATTTCGACGACGGTCTGGATGACGAAGATTTTGACGCGGAAGATGAAGATCTCGGATATCAGGATGAAGAAGAAGTGGCGAAGCACCGCGACGACGATGATGATTTCGAGATCGATCCGGACGACTTTTAGGACAGCCTCATCCGGGAATCAGCAAGACCTTGCCAGCAGCTTGGCCCGCTTCAAGGAACCGGTGCGCGTCGGCCCCGTCGGCCATGGGGAAAGTCGCGGCGATGCGTTGTTCGATCTGTCCGGCCAGAACTTCGGCGAAGAGCTTTTCTGCCCGCGCGCGCCGTTCCGGTGCCGACACCAGATAAGACCACAGGTCGCCACCCACCAGGCGCAACGAGCGGTCCATCAGCAGGCGCGGGTCAACTGGTTCAGGGTCGCCGGCAGCCATGCCATAGAAGACGGCCGTTCCCTTGTCTCGCACCACGCCCAAGGTCTTGTCCAGAGTGCTTCCCAAGCTGTCGTAGGCCACGTCAACGCCTTGGCCGTTGGTCAACGCCAATACTTTTTCCGGCCATTCGTCGTTCAATAGCAACGTGTGTGCGGCGCCAGCGGTAGATAAGATCTCTATTTTTGCGGGGGACGAGGTCAAACCAATGACCTGCGCGCCCCGAGCACGCGCCATTTGCACCAATAACCGTCCCACACCTCCGGAAGCCGCGTGGATCAGAACCGTTTCGCCTGCGGAAATGGCGTGGCTGTCTTCGGCGAGATATTGAGCTGTCAGTCCCTGAAGCGGCAACGACGCCGCGGTTTGATCGTCCATGGCCGCCGGTATCGGCAACGCGTGGTCTGCCGGCACCACCATGTATTCGGCATTGGCCAGCGGCACATCCGCCACGGCGATCCGGTCGCCCACTTGGGGCCAGGACACACCCGGTCCGGTGGCCACCACTTCGCCCGCCGATTCATATCCGGCAATCCAGGGCGGATCACCCACGAGATGATAGTTGCCGCGGCGCCGGTAGATGTCCGCGAAATTTAGGCCGATGGCCCGGTTGCGCAACAGCACCTCACCGGCTGCGGGCACCGGGTGCGGCACCGTGCGCATTTCCAAAACTTCAGGACCACCGAAGCGGTCAAAGACGAGAGCATTCATGGTTTTCATAGCCGGGATGATAGCGCGGTGTCGTGTGGACGGCAACGGCCAGCTACTTTCCCGACCAGGTTTCATAATAAACGACGTGGGGTTCGGCCAGGGCGTTGCCTTGAGCGTCAGTGAGGCTGGTATCCAGTCCCACGAATATCAGGGTGTCCAGGGGCAGGGTGTCAAAGCTGAGGGCGATGGTTGAATCTCCCTGCCACGAAAGGCTCGTGAAACTGCCGTGGCTGGCCAAAACATGGGGCAGAAGGTCAACCGAAGTGTCCATTGCTTCACTGAACTCGATGGTGATCAGGGTCCCGGGAACCATGCCGGTGGAATCTTCAGGAGGGCTGACTGCAATCACCATCGGTGGGGTGGTGTCGGGCACGTTGCCACCGGCGGGATTCTTGTCTTCATCGCTGCTGCAGGCAGCCAGAGCGAGGGCGCATAGCGTAAGGACAACAAGACAGTGGTTGGTCTTCATCGGGGGCTCACAGGGTTGTGGACGGGAAAAAATACAGAACAGGAGTAGTCCAAATTTAGTTGCAAACGGTGGAAGGCGAAAGACGATTTCTCAGCTCGGGCTATCAATGATTCGAAAGCCGGGCACCGCCTTGATCTGTCTCCTCACCGCCCCCGGGTATCCAAGGTGCTGTTGTACATCCAGAGAGACTGCGAGAGCGATTCATTTGCACTGACCTGAGTGGCCGCACCGATGGAGAGCAATCCCATGCTGCCCCAGAAAAAGGACTCAGAATCGTCGTCGCCAAATTCATCGTTGGTGATGATGGCGGCCATCATGGTTGCGATGCTGGCCACATACATGAGACCACTGATTTGCTTCTTTTTGCGGTATGAACGAAACGTTCCGCCAATCTCGTCATCGCGTTGGCTGAGAAAATCGACATCGCTGGCGAACCAATCCATGCCGGCAATCTTCTTGTCGTCCACGCCCTGCACGATCTTGGTGCCAAAGAGGCTGTACTGAATCCGCAGGGCGTTGTCGGCATATTCGCTGTTTTGCCCCGCCGAGGGTTGTTCCGGTTGGGCCACAGCCAGGCAGGGCAGAAGGCAAAATGACAGTAGGATACTGGTGCAAAAGCGCATAGGAACTCCAATAAAAAGGTTGGGCTGAGTATCTCTCCTCGGAGCATTCCCGGCTAGCGAAAACGGATAACCCCCCTTTTGGGGCGATTTTGCCTCCCAATCACAGCGCGGCCAATGGCATCAAAATTGCCAGCACGTTGCGTTCTATTGATCAACTAATCTTAGCAAAGTATGTTATACTTCCCCCAGGATTGGAATTGGGGATTGGCGATCGCAACTCTCGTGATCGCATTTTTGGAGGGTATCTTGAACATCTGCATTTTTGCGCGCCGGGTGCCGTTGGCAGCCGGTATCTTTGCTGTCTTTCTGATCGGGTCTGGCTTGGCCCAGGCTGCACCTGATCCGGATTTGATCGGCCATTGGGCTTTTGACGAAGGGTCGGGAACGGTTGCGGCCGATTCTGCCGGCACAGCGACCGGGGCACTCTCCGGTGGCGTGGCCTGGATCGCGGCGGGTCGCCTGGATACCGCCGTTCAACTGAGCGGTACCGACGGGCGAGTTGCACTGGGCACACC
>JADGEP010000291.1 GCA_016744275.1 Candidatus Krumholzibacteriia bacterium
GATCTATGCCACTGCTGAGGAGTACGAAAAGGCCCGCGACTCGTTCATCCGCGCGGTGCAGACGACGCCGACCGAGGGTGATTATCACCGCAATCTGGGCATGGTTTTTTCGCGCCTGGGCATGCACGAAATGGCGGTGGCCGAGTTTGGTCAGTATCGCAATTTTGATCAACTCGGTGGACGCGATTTTTGGCGCCTGATTGGTGGTGCCCAAAAAGAGGCCGGCATGATGGACGAGGCCCGCACCACTTTCGAAGAAGGCATCACAGCCTTCGAACCGGATTTGGGCCCGGACGGGTTTCGCTTGGTTTTGCAATTGAACCAGCTGGAAGACGAACAGGGCAACGAACAGGCCGTGCGGACACTGCTGGAAAAACACACGCCGCCGGTGACCCGATTCTTGCGCATGTTCAACGGGCGCGAGGACGCCGCCGGTGAAGATGGCTACCGCGAGGCCAAGGCCATCATCCACAATCGCGTGCGCATGATGGTGACCGATGGCAAGCTGATGGAAGATTCGGGCCTGCACTCAGAGGCGGCCAAGCTTTACAAGCTGGGCTATGAATTGGCCCCCGAGCGGGACGATCTTTTACCGCGCCTGGTTGATTGTTATCTCAAGCAGGATCTCACTCTGGAAGCGGGCGTGGCGGCGCGGTTGGCCCGTGACGAGCACCCGGAAAACTCGGGCACCTGGATTGCCACCGGCAAAGTCTATGAACATACGAACAAGCGGGAAGACGCCGTGGCGGCCTATGAAAAGGCCTATGAGATCGACGAACTGGATGACCTGCGGGTGGCCATTGGCAACCTCTACATGCGCATGGGCGAAGATAAAAAGGCGAGCAAGTGGCTGAAGGCTGGCATCAATAGCAGCGATACCAAGCCAGAGGTTGTCTACAACTACGCCGTCAGCCTGATGCGCGAGAAAAAATTCCACGCCGCGATTCCTTCGCTCAAAAGCGTGACCCGAGACCTGCCTGATTTTTACCAGGGCTGGGTCGCGCTGGCGCAGTGCATGCAGATGACAAAGCAGTACTCGGCGGCCATCGAACCGTATCAGAATGCGTTCAACCTGCAACCGGATGCCAAGACGGCCTTCCACATGGCCTCCATGGCGCAGAAGGGCAAGCAGCACGACCGCTCCATCGAAGCCTATAAAATGGCTTTGGCGCTGGACCCAACCTACGTCAAAGCGCAATACAATCTGGCTTTGACCTACATGAGTGCTAAAAAATACGATGAGGCAGCCGGTGCTTTCGACAGCCTGGTGGAGATGGAGGGCCCTTCGTACCGGGCCTACTATAGCCAGGGTTTGTCCTACTACTATTTGGGCAAATACGACGAGGCCCTGGAGTCTTACGACCTGGCCTTGGTGGAAAAAGAAACCGTGAACGTGTACAACAACGTGGGCCTGGTGTACGACAAGCTGGGCAACAAAAAAGAGGCCGCCAAGTGGTACAAGGATGCCAAGGCGCTCAAGGAGGGCAGCTAGGATGAAGGCCACTATTGCCATCCTGCTGAGTCTCGTTCTGCTGGTTCCAGTATTGGCTTCGGCCCAGACCCATTGCAGCCAATTGCCTGACCTGACAGCCGACGCCTCGTTCCCGCGCTGCACCGAAAGCCAGTTGGTGGCCGCGGGTTTCCCGGACCACAAGCATGCTCACCACTGGTACAACTGGGAAGTTTTGCAGGATGCCCAGGGGCAGCCTTACGGCCCCGGATCCATGTGTCAGGGCAAGGTTCTCAAGGGGCACGAAGACTTGGTTTTATTGCCGGGTGAAAAGCACTTCGGACAATTCAAATTGCTGCACAATCCCGGCTACAAGGACTGCGATATGGTCGCTTTTGTGGAGCTGCTGGATTGGGCCAATCATGAAGTGCCCGAGTTGCTGGGATTGTCTATCAACGACACCTTGACGGTTCTCAACCCTGACAATACCCAGCACTATAAGGAGCAGGCCGGCCAGGGCGTGTGGCGCTTCTACAAACTGCGGGGCAACGAAGTGACGATGCAGCCGTACCCGGTCCTGCTGGCGCGCACCCTGGAGGGCCACGCGGCCTTCATGCTGGTCACCGATTGGATCCTGAGTCAATCTTTGCCCCAGAAACTTCCCTTGTGGATGCACCAGGGGTTGGTGGAGTACATTGGCGAAGATGGCGCCCATCTGGTCAACTACATGGCCGAGTTTCGCGAGGCCGGCCCGGTGTTGTTTTCGGCGCCGTTGGTTGATGCGATCCTGGCCAAGGGCGTGGACCCGGACGAAGGGGCGGACCGCGAGAATTTCCGCCGCGCCAGCTACAGCGCCTACCTGATGGTGTGGCAGTTGATCGAGAACGAAGGCGGCCTGCTGGCGATGCAGGATTTTCTGGCGCAAGTGGCTTCGGGCGCGGATCTTGACGAAGCCAGTCTGTCGGTCTACGGCATGGATTTGGCCCAGATGGCTGACATGGTCGACGCCGTGCGCAACGGCGAACCGGCGGGCAAGGCGATGAAGCGCCAGGTACCCCACAAACAACCCTGATTGTTCCTGTTTTGAAAGGTCTGCTCTCACATGTCTGAATTGAAGATGCCCCGCGTCCGCTTCGCGCCCAGCCCCACTGGTTTTTTGCACGTGGGCGGCGCGCGCACCGCGCTGTTCAACTGGTTGTATGCCCGCAGCCAGGGCGGCACGTTTGTTCTGCGTATCGAAGATACGGATCAGGAACGCAGCACCGAAGAGAGCTACGCGGCCATCTTGCGCGGCATGGAATGGCTGGGCCTGGATTGGGATGAAGGCCCGCGCGCGGGGGGCGATCACGGCCCTTATCTGCAGTCCGAGCGCCTGGACATTTACCGCGAGCAGTTGGACAAGCTGGTGGCATCGGGCGATGCCTACAAGTGCTTCTGCAGCGCAGATGACCTGGAAAAACGCGAGCAGGCCGTGCGTGATGCCGGTGGCAACTGGGAAGGTTACGACAGCCATTGCCGCGACCTGACGGCTGCTGAAGTGGCCGCCTGTGAAGCCGAAGGCAAGGCTTGCGCCTACCGCCTGCGCACGCCCACCGAAGGGTCAACCTTCTGGTACGACGTGATCGTGGACAAACGCGAATTCCAAAACGAGGTGCTGGTCGATCGCGTGATTTTCAAGGCCGACGGATTCCCCACTTACCAGTTTGCCGTGGTTGTGGACGATCACCTGATGGGCATCAGCCACGTGCTGCGCGGCGACGATCATGTTAGCAATACGCCGTTTCAGATCCTGATCTACAACGCTCTGGGCTGGAAACTGCCCAAATTTGGCCACATGCCCATGATTCTGGGGCCAGATCGCAAGCGCCTCAGCAAGCGCCACGGCGCCACCAGCGTGGAAGAATTTCACAAGCTGGGCATTCTGCCGGCGGCCATGTTGAACTATCTGGCGTTGTTGGGTTGGTCACCTGGGGGCAGCGGCGACGAGGTGCTTTCGGCCCAGGCGATCACCAAGAAATTCAGCCTCAAAAAGGTGAACAGCAGCCCGGCGGCCTTCGATTATGATAAACTGAACCATATCAATGGAGAGCACATCAAGCGACTCTCGGCCAAAGAGCGCTTGGTTTTGGCCAAGGCCATCAGCGACGAGCAAGGCTGGGCCCTGGATCCGGAGTGGCTCATCAGTGGCGCCGACAATACCGACGCCTATCTGGCGCGGGTCATCGCCACCTTGGGCAACCGGTTCAGCAGTCTGGTCACTTTGCCGGAGCAGATCGGGTTCTTCTTCAAGGATGACCACTTCGTCGACCAGGAGAGTTGGGACGAGCACGTGGCCACCGATGAAGCGCGCCCATTAATGATCGCGTTGGCCGATGCCATTGAAACGGGATTGGATCTGGATCAGGCGCAGGCGGCAGACGCTTTCGAGGAAGTCATCCGCACCACGGCCGAGAAGTTGGGCGTCAAGGCGGGCCAGCTGATCCACCCAAGCCGGGTGGCGTTGTCGGGACAGAGCCGCAGCGCGGGCATCTTCGAAGTGATGGAATTGATGGGCGCTCGCCGCACGGTCAAGCGCTTGCGTTCGGCAGCCGCTGGCTGAGGCGGGGCCGGATAAACCAGGGGGCACGTCGCGAGAACTTTCTGGGGCATTCTGGGGCGTTACTTGCTGGTCTGGATCGTGGCGATCCTGGCCACGCTGTTGGCCACTTCCATTCTGCCCGGATTTCGCTTCGACACCGCCGTGCCCCATTGGTGGATTGCCGCCCTGCGGGTGCCGTTGATATTTGCCCTGCTAGTGATTGTCCTGCGGCCGCTGTTGCTCTTCCTGACCCTGCCGCTGAACTCGCTGACACTCGGCTTTCCCACCCTGTTGTTCAACGGTTTGATCCTCTACCTGAGCGCAAAATTCGAACACGGCTTCGTCATCACCAACTATGGCGAGGCCTTGGTGGGCGCCCTGGTGATCACCGCAATTTCGACCAGCATCACGGGCTGGCTGGGCCTGGATGAGGCCTACTCGTTCTATCAGGCAGTCATCTACCGCCTGGGGCGGTATTTTGGCCCACGCCAGGAACGCAAGCCCCTGCGCGGGCTGCTCATCCTGCAGATTGACGGTTTGAGCCTGCCCAGTTTGCGAACCGCCATGTACCGCGGACGCATGCCCGCTTTGACGGCGATGCTGGCCCGCGGCAGCCACAATCTCTACGGGTGGCACTGCGGCATTCCCTCCAATACGCCAGCGGTGCAGGCTGGATTTTTCTACGGCAATCGCGAAAATGTAGCGGGCTATCGCTGGTACGATCGAGTGCAGCGCAAGGTGCGGGTGGTCAGCGATCCGGCCGACTTGCGGCAATTGGAAGCGATGGTTTCGCGCGGCGGCCCGGGCCTGTTGGATGGTGGTTCTTGCATCAACACTTTTTTGTCTGGTGGGGCGGCCAAACGCCTGATGACTGTCAGCGCCTTGGGCGAAAAAACCAGCGCGCGGCGCCTGGGCGAAAGGGCCGATTTTAATCTGTTCTTTCTCAGTCCCAACGCCCTGACCAAGGCGGTGCTCAGCGGCATCTGGGATTTCCTGGGCGGCGTGGCGCTGTCGGTGGCCGGCCGTTTTGACAAAGACCGCCCGCGCCTGAAATTCAGCTTCCGGCGCCTGGGGCAGCGCTCCATTGCCAATGCCTTTCTGCGTGACCTCAGTTTCTTCTGGTTGAAACAGGAC
>JADGEP010000292.1 GCA_016744275.1 Candidatus Krumholzibacteriia bacterium
CCTAAAAAGCAAGAAAATGTTTAAAAATTAACAACATCATTCCGAATAGCCCAAATCCTTCAACCGCTGGCGGATAGTATCGTCCATATCTTCCCAACTGCCGTCCTGCTCGCCAGTTGCCCCCATTTTGCTGTCGCTCCAGGTCGAAAGTTGGGCGACCAGCTCTAACACGACTTCCGGCTTCTCGGCGGCGCAATCGCGGGTTTCGTTGGGGTCGGCCAGAAGATCAAACAAGGCCAAAACCTGCCCGCTGCGATGGGCCACGAGCTTGTGGTTGTCTTGCCGCAGGGCGACCAGATCCGGTCCAAAGGCGATGGCTTCGCTCAGAATAAGGCGCCCCGATGAGTCGGGCTGGTCCGCAACAGATTTGCCGATCAGGTGGGTTGCCCAACCGCCCGCCTGAGTCGCCGCCGTATCCAGGCCAGGCAGGGGCGGCAATCCCAGCCAAGTCAAGAGGGTGGGCGAGAGGTCAAGCAGGGAAACCGGATGGCTCACTCGCTGCTCGGCCGGTACCCCGCAGCCCCAGGCCAACCAGGGCACGTGCAGGAGTTCCTGGAAATGGGAATGCCCATGGCCAATGCCATGAATGCCTCGGGGGTCATGGGACCAATGATGGGCAAAAGTGGCGTGGTCGAGAAACTCCTCGCCGTGGTCGCTGAAGACCGAAACCAGGGTGTTGCGGGCCAGGTCCCGCTCTTCCAGGGTCCGCTGCATGTCCCCGATCACACGATCGACGTAGCGGATGGTCCCGTCATAAACCGCCAATTTGATGGCCTTGGCTTCCATGGTGGCGGCGTCGGCGGGATAGGCGGCGCGGGTCAATTCGACGCCGGGCTTCTGGCCCCAGCGAGCGTACGGCTGCAGAGCGGTGTCGGCGGTGGCCAAGCCTTGCGCCTGCAGTCGGGGCAGGAAAGGAGCGAGGTCCTCGTGATCCGGCGTTGTTGGCTCGTGGGGATCGTTCAACAACACGAAGCAAAAGAAAGGGCCGTCGGCATTGCGGCGCATCCACTCATTGGCCATCCGGGCGACTTCGCCAGCGGGCCGATTGGCATACACATGGTGGTCAAAACTCTCGGCCAAACCGAAGGCGAAAAATTGATTGGAGTAGAAAGCAGCGGTCTTGTAACCCAATGATTTTAAATGAGAAGACAGCGTTGTGGTATCATCGTGAAGCCGGCCTGGGGGCTGGTTGTCCATGTTGCGGGTGGCTCCGGAAAGGTAGCCTCCGTGCAGCCCGGGCATGCGTCCGGTCAGGGCGCTGGCGAATGAGGGCAGAGTCCATGGCGCTGCGGCCGTGGCATCGGCGAAGATTGTGCCGCTGGCGCCGAGGCGGTCCAGGTGCGGCGAAGTGGGTAGGTCGTAGCCGGCCAGGCCCAGATGATCGGCCCGCAGGGTGTCGATGCCCACCAAGAGCAGATTGGGTGGCCCCGAGCGATCCGGGGTGATGCGCGAAGGGCGCGCCGGGCGCAGCAGGGCATCGCGCCATCGGTTCAGGCGGGATTTCCAGCGGACTTTAGCGGTCAGGGAATCGAATGGGCTACCGGACATTACAGGCACTCTCATGAAAAAAATCGGAGGTCGACCGCCACTGCTGGACAGTGAGGCATCGGGCCGTTACTTTCGCCCCATGAACTTGCGGGACTATACAATACAAACCGGATTCCTGCCCCAACTCAAGTGCGAAAGCCTGGGGCAGGCCGTGGCGTGCCTGGTGGCGACTCACGCTGAGGCGGGTATTGTCGCCGAACCTGATGAACTGGTGACCGAAGTCATGCGCCGGGAAACCGAAGGCAGCACCGCTGTGGGTGGTGGCCTGGTCATTCCCCACGCCCGCTGCGCTCAGGTGACGGAGGTCCACATTGCGGTGGCCACATTGGCCGATGCTGTTGATTTGGGGGCTGCCGATGGCCGTCCGGTCGACATTGCGATCCTTTTGATCGGCCCTTCCGGTGATCCCCTCTTGATGCTGCGTGTTTTGGCCCGTTTGGCCCGTTTGGTGAAAGATGATTCCTTCTTGGATGGATTGCGTCAGGCCACCACGGCGGCCGAATTGCGGACGGCGTTCTCACTGGTCGAAAATTCTGGCGCCTGACAACCGCCATATCCTCTAAACCCTACCAATCTTGCCCGACTTCTCCCCAGTTTTTACCGAAGGACCACTTGAATCCTGCCGCCGCCGGGGTTATGGTGCTTGACCCTAGAAAACGTGACAACCCTCACTCCGCGCATCCCTCCAAGAGGAGAGTGACTTGATGTCGAGAATACGTCGATTTGCACCCACAGGATTCGGGTGGCTTTTGCTCACCCTGTTGCTGTCGGGCTCGATGACCAGTTCCCTGGTTGCCGATTCAATGGCGGCTGACGCCGACCACCTGATCATTTCCGAAGTGGTCACCAAGACCCGCATGATCGGCTCTGCCCGCTTGGGCAGTGAGTTCATCGAAGTGGTCAACCCAACCCTGACAGATATCGATCTCACCGATGTCTATCTCACCGATGGCACTTTTGCCACCAACAGCACCTACTACTGGAATGTTGCCGCTGGCATGCCCAGCACCGGGACCGCCGGTGGCGGGGCGTTCAACGACTTCCACGTGCGCTTTCCAGCCGGATATGTCCTGGCGGCCGGCGATACGCTGTCGATTTCAGTGAACGGCAGCACGCAGTACGCTGAGGCCTATGGCCAGGATCCGGATCTCGAGCTGTACGAAGACGCCAATGCCCCTGATGCCGTGCCAGAAATGGTGGCGGTGTTTCCGGGTTCGGTTAATGGTGGCAGCGTCATTGGCGAAGTCAATGCGTCCTTCCTGCCGACGTTGACGGACAACGCCGAGAGTCTGATTCTCTACAGCTGGGATGGCGCCAGCGATCTCGTGTCGGATATCGATTTCGTATTCTGGGGCAGCAGCACCAGCGTGCTCTTCGACAAGACCGGCGTCACTGTCGGCGGCGGCACTTACCTGAACGACACCGCTGTCGGCAGCCAGGTGCCAGTTTCGGTCAGTGAGCAAAACTTCGGCCAGGCTTACGCGCGGCTGTCGGCTGACGAGGGAACCGAAACCCTGACCGGCGGCAATGGCGTCGGCGGCCACGACGAGACCAGCGAAAACCTGGGCACGACCTGGGCCATCGCCACCTCGCAGGGACCGCCTCAGGCCCCAGCTGTGCCTTTTCTGACGGCACCCATCTTTACCGAGGGCGAGAACGCTCCGGCCAGTCCCTACGACGGCCAGGACGCGGCCCTCACGATCACCGTTGTTTCCAACAGCGCCGTGACCGGTGTCGACTTCATGTACACCGTCGACGCGGGTGCTCCCGTAACCGTCATAGGTACGGATGAAGGCAGCGATGTTTGGACGGCGACCGTGCCGGCCCAGGCTGTGGATGCCGTGGTGACATGGTACGCCATGGCCACCAACGCCGACGGCCGCACCGCCACCTGGCCCGCCGTGGCCCCGGCTTTCACCGAAAGCTGGACCGTCGGTACGGCACCGGATCCCGGTGACTTCCCGGCCAAGCTGCTGATCACCGAAGTGGCGACCATCGGCACCGACCAGGAATTTGTGGAGATCTACAATCCCGGTACCGAAGACGTGGACATGAGCCAGTACTTCCTGACTGATGCTTCCCACAACTCTGGCAACTATTACTGGCGCATTGCTGAGGGCAACCCCGGACCGACGACCATCGGTGGCGGCGCTTTTAGCGATTTCCACAGCCAGTTCCCGGCCGGGTTCACTCTCGCCGCCGGCGACACCATTGTCGTTTCGATGGCGGGCACCCAGCTTTATTCCGGGACGTTCGGCTTCCTGCCTGACCTGGAACTTTGGGAAGACGACGCATTCCCGGACAACGTGCCGGACATGCGTTGGGTCTTTGGTGATGAGGTCAACAACAGCATCATCAACCGGACCGGCGCCAATCCCTCGACGCCAACACTGACCAACGGTTCGGAAGTGGTCATCCTCTACCATTGGGATGGTGTGAGCGATGGCGTGACCGACATCGACATTTTCCACTGGCTGGAACCCGGGGGATCCACGAGTTTCCTCTTCAGCAAGACCGGTGTCACCATTGGTAGCCACAGCTACTTGCCGGACACAGCCACTTCGGCCCAGACGCCGTTTGCCGTCGGTGCGGATTTTGAGTTCTCCTACCAGCGCATCGATGCCAGCGAAGGTGCCCAGATCCAGACTGGCAGCAACGGTGTCCTGGGGCGCAATGAAACCAGTGAAGACCTGAACAATACGTTCGAGTTGGCACCCTACGACCCGAGTCGCCCTGGTGGCGGCGGCGGCAGTGTTGGTGGTGGAGATGTGGAACTGCTTGTCGAAGCCAAGACGTTCCTGCCCTCCATGGGCGAGACCTTCCCCCTGCGGATCGTTTCCAAACCCCAAAGTGAAACCAAACTGCGCCTGTTCGATCGGAGCGGCCGCATTATTGTGACGCTTTTCGACAGTCGCTTCAATGGTTCGCCATCCACGATTCCGGACGCGCCCACCGTGGTGGTCTGGGATGGTTTGGACAACCTCTACCAGCGCGTCCGCGCTGGCATGTACATCGCGCATCTGTCGGTTGTGAACAACGCGACAGGTGAAGAAGAAGTCGTAACCGCGCCAGTGGTCGTTGCCACTCGGCTCAGCAAGTAGAGAGGGTGAGCGATGATTCGGAAACTGACATTAATCATGATTCTGGCGGCGCTCAGCCTGACGGCTGGACCCGCGAGCGCCTTGTTCGACGATACGGTGATCAATCCCCGGGCCCGCGCCATGGGTGAAGCCAGCGTTTCGGTGGACGACGACGCCTTTGCCGCTTTCGCCAACGCCGGCCAGCTCGGCGATGTGGCTCAGGGTGAAGTCGCCGCGACCTACGTCCAGCCTTTTGGCTATGATTTTACCGACTTTTTCTACGTGGGAGCTGCGATTCCCATTCATGAAAAATACGGAAATATCGGCGTCGGCATGAGCCACTTCAAAGTGGCCCACCAAGACGTGACCCTGGAAAAAGAGACCCAGTTCACCGTGGCCCAGTGGCATGGCAATTGAACGGTTGACCTGGGGCATGCGCCGCAGAATGGGCTCACTCCAGGCCGGAGCCAGTACATCGATAGTGGTATCGGGGTGTGCCTGCCGCAGGATCATATAGAGC
>JADGEP010000293.1 GCA_016744275.1 Candidatus Krumholzibacteriia bacterium
ATACTTCCACGGCGGTCGAGCGCGAGGAATTGGGCCGGTTGATTCAGGAAGCCACCAGCCAGATTCCGGAAAAGTACCGCATTCCCTTCCTGCTTCGGGAAGTGGATCAGCTGAGTTACGAAGAAATCCAGCAGGTGACGGGCCTCAAGCTCGGCACCGTGCGCTCGCGGATCAATCGGGCTCGTACCCGCTTCCGTGCCTTGATCAAACCCATGCTGCGCAATGAAAGTCTGCTGGCCGAACTGGAGCAGATCGAAGAACGAGCGGCCCAGGAAAAACTCGAAAACAAGAGCAAGAGCAACAAGAGAGATGGCAACAATGATCAACAAGACGACTAGCGTGCGCTCACGCGGAGGAATGTCATGAGGTGCAGTAAAGCCAGAGAATATGTGAGTCAGGAAATCGATGCGATCCTGCCGCCCGACGCCACGGGCAAATTGCGGGGCCACCTGGACTCCTGTTCCGATTGCCGGCAGTATCACGAAGACTTGCTGATGGGGCAGCGCTTGTTGGCGGCGACCGAACCTGAATTGCCGGAAAACTTCGAGTGGAAATTGCAACTGAAGCTGAACCAGGCTTTGCAGCAGTCTGCCGGAGAAGTGAATTATCCGTGGTCCGAAGAATCGTCTGCGGGGGAATCGTCTTCGGACCGCTGGTCCTGGTTGCGCAATTTTGGCGCCGCAACGGCCGTCGGCTTGGCTGCGGTCTTGGCCCTGGCGATGTTCTTTGGACCGACCGACACCGGCAACATGAACGCGCCGCAGGCCATCCGCTCTGAACGGAGCACGGTTGCGGCCACGGATCGGCGCGGGCTGATGTTCCCACCTGGAAATGGCGGCTTGTACCAATCCGAAATTCAGCAACGCGTATCGAGCAATGGCAGCCGTGTCAGCAACGGATCCGGCATCCTGGATCGCGGCTGGTCGGGCTCCACCACCGAGGACCTGATCACCATCCGGCGCCTGCGTGTGGAAAACCACCGCCTGGCCAACACGTTGTTGCAATATCAGCACGTGAATGCTTTGTTGCGGGCTCAGCTTGACACAAGTGGGGCCGAGGCCCTAGATCTACAGCAAGAACGATAGGGGCTGCGCGGAAAATTCCGGATCGTGCAGCCAGCCAGATTTTTCCGCAATTGGGGAGAACAGTGTTGGTGAGAACGATCAAGGCAATGGCCCTGCTGGTATTGGTGTTTGCGACCGGTTGCGGGCTCGACAAGGAAAAAGGCATTCTGATGGCAGCCGGGTCCTATGGGGACCTGGCTGTTGTCGTCAATGACGACGCCATGAAGCCCATGGCCCGCCAATTCCTGGGACGCTTCAACTCCCAAACCACATTCGTGATCAAGCCCGAGGGAAACTTCAAGCCGGACGTCTTTGGCCCCGATCGCTGGGACACGGCCAAGGGGTATAAAAACGCCCTGTTCCTGATCCATATTGGCGCCGGCAGCAGTGCGGAAAAACAGGCCCGTAAACTGGTTTCGGACCAGGCGTGGGAACGCATCAATGCTGGTGGCGGTGGCGTCGTGCAGGTCAAAGACCCGTGGTCGACCTACCAGTATCTGGTTATCGTGGCTTCCCGCGACCGCAACAGCCTCGGCAGCCTGCTGAACAAGAACCTCGAGACGATCCAGGAATTGTTTGAAAAAAACAACCGGGACCGGATACTGCGCCGCAACCGCCATGATGGATTGCAACTGGACCTCATGGAGAAATACCGCCGCGACGTAGGCTTCTTCATGGAAATCCCCGGTGAGTACACCCAGAACCAGTTTAAACCAGACGGGTTTGGCGGCCTGGAGCTGATGCGCAACGGCCCTTCTCGCGGCATATCGATCAGTTGGATGGAATCGTCCAACCCGGTGCGCGACCTAGCCAATTTTGGCATGCTGGGCCGCTTGCGTGAGCAAATGGGAACCAAATTGCACAACGAAGAAATTCTGCCGGAAACGTTCGTTTGGAGCGAAGCCATAATTGAGGACGTAGCGGCCGTCAAACTGGAGGGCGCCTGGAACAGCAACCGGTTTGTGGGCGGTGGACCGTTCTGGAGCTACTTCATCCCGGACGAGGGGCAGGGGCGCATCTATTGCGTCGACATTTTGGCATTCGCACCGGGCATGGATAAGATGAACTTTTTCAGGCAGATGGCGGCGGTGGCCAGCACATTCAGCACTAAAGGGCCCCAGTCCTGACCAGGCGGGCCCAATCTTGACCTTGTCTTCCAACCGATCGGTTGCCGAGCGACCGGAGAACGGCGAATCATGATTTTCCTCAAAGTCCTGCGCGCGACTCCGAGCCTTCTATTGGTTGTGCTGGTGCTCTTGGTTGCTCCGGCCATGGTCTTGGGCCAGAGCAGTAACACCCGCAGTGATACGGGGCGCCACAAGCCTAAGCCCAAACCGGTCGTAAAAGCCCCCCAAGCGCCGTCCACATTTCAGTCGAGTTGGTCCGTAGGCGTGACCGGTGGTTTTCAAGGTGGCGGCGATTTGTGGCATCTGGAAACCCAGTCCGGATCGGCGGTGCCGTGGGTTTCCGATGTGCCGTTCACGTCATCGCGTTTTAATGCCTCGCTGGAGACCAACTTTGGCTTGGGTGTTTTCGTGGAGCGTCGCATGGGGTCGATGTGGTCCTTGAGGGCAGACTACACTTCTTCGCGAATGGATGTCGCAGCCGAAGCGTTGCAGGGGCAACAGGGGGCTGTTTTTCTCTACGACCGTTTGACGGTATCAACGGCGGGGCTGGCGGCGGAAGTGCGCCTGGCCCGCCTGGAGTCCTATCCTTATCTCAGTGCGGGGCTGGTCTGGAATCGGGTTTCCGCTGCTCGTGAAGATCATTTGGATCAGAATCAACTGGGCGGCCGCCTCGGCTTGGGTTACCTGAGAGTCCTGGGCCCGGATCACTGCCTCAGGGCGGAAGCCCGATTGAGCCGGTCGGTCTTCGACGTCGGTTCTTTTCTACCGCAGTCGAGCAACGACAATCAGCCGGAAATCGAATTTGATCCCACCGATAGTCTCAGCATTTTTGAGGTGATCATCGGCTTGCAATACAACATTCCTTAAGTCTCCGGATTGAGCTCCAGGTTCTGTCCTCCATGGAGGACGATCTGGGCGGAAAATGGGTTTTTCCTTTCACCTAGAGGCGTTTGCGCCTATATTACCACACTGTAATTTTCGGAAAATTTCTCTAGGGCAATCTCCATGCGGCTGACCAATCATATTGGCTCGCAGGCGGAACCCAGGGGCCAGGCTTTTTCCAGGGGACATGAATGAGCAACGTAATCGCGGTAGTTAACCATAAGGGTGGCAGTGGCAAGACCACCACCGCCATCAATTTGGCAGCGGGCCTGACCCGTTACAGTGACGTCACCTCTTCCTGCCTTGTCATTGACATGGATCCCCATGGCAGCGCCACCAGCACCTTGCTGGGCAAGCTGGATGGCGAACCACCAGCCCGCAGCATCTTTGATGTCTTGCGCCGGGCCATCACGCCCCAGGACGGCATCGCCTCAACTATCTATGACGAAAATATCGACATCTTGCCGTCGAATCCATCGCTCGAGAGCATGGCCAAGACCCAGATCACCGATCGCTTGACCAAGGTTGTGCAAAGCCTGTCGACATCCTATGGCTGGATCATCATCGATACGCCGCCAAATCTGGGCGTCCTGACCCAGAACGCTTTGGTGGCTGCAGATTATGCCCTGATCCCGACGCAGTGCAGTGGTTTGGCAGTGCCGCCGTTGCATCAGATGAAAGAACTGATTGAGAAAGTTCAGGAGCGTCAGAACATCTGGCTGGAAATGATTGGCGTGTTGATCACCCAGAAAGATGGCCGCACACCGCTGCAGAAGCCGGTGCGCAAAGAGTTGGGCAATGTCTACCCGGCGGCTGATGTCTTCAAGACCATCATCACCAATAACATCAAGATCGAAGAGGCCCCGGCCGCGTCGCAGAGCATCTATGCCTACGACTCGGGTTGCCTGGGCGCGAGTCTTTACCGCGACTGGATCAAGAAGGAATTCTTGAAAAAACACCAGAAGCTGGAGAAGGCAAAGGTCGAAAAACGCGAAGCCATCGAAGCGGGCAAAGAAGCCGCCGCGGCCGAAAGCGCGGCCAACGCGGCCAACAACGCGAGCGCTGCCAAGTAATTGCCGCGTATTTGCCGAGAAAATGGCAAGAACGGGTTTGGTGATCGCTTAAAATCAGTCCCTTACGGCCGCACGAACGGGTTGGTGGCCTTTTCATGACCAACAGTGGTGTCTGGCCCATGGCCCGGCACGATGATCACTTCATCCGGGAGCGTGTAGATGCGCTCCCGGATACTTTTTTCCAGGGTCGCAAAATCTCCGCCCGGCAGATCGGTTCGGCCCACTCCACCGTGAAAAATGCAATCGCCAACCAGAGCGTGAACCGGCGCCAGGCCAGGCAACAGGTACATCACCTGGCCGGGTGAGTGGCCTGGCACGTGGTGCACGGTGATTTCCTGCCCCGCGAAGGCGATGGTATCGCCATCGGCAAGGTCGGCTTCGTAGCGGGGCGTAGGGGTGGCTTCAAAGCCCCACATGGTCTGCGAGGCCTGCAGGCGCTCGATGACCGGCACAGCGCCGGCGTGGCACTTCAGAGGCAAGTCGTAGGTGGCCTGGATTTCACTCCCGCATCCGATATGGTCAAAGTGGCAGTGGGTGGCCAGCAGGTGGGTCAGGCGGCATCCCGAGGACTCGATCTTTGCCAGAAGGCGCGGCGCCTCATCACCGGGATCAAAAAGGATGGCTTCGCCGCCTTCGGGACCAGTGGCGGTGAGCAAAACCGCATTCATCTGCAAAGGCCCAACCGCTATGACTTCCAGATTCCAGGGGGTCGATGTGTTCATTTCGCTTCCTTAATGAAAACGGCCCCGGAAATCCGGGGCCGTCGTTCCGTCAACAGTATCCTGCGACAGTCTTTCGCTGGAATCTAGTCTTCCACGTGGGTGACGGCATCTTCACCCATCAAGGCGCGCAGCGTGTTCTTCAGCTTGGTCTGCTGGATGAACAAGTCGTGCTCCGCTTCCATGCCAGCAGGCATGACCGGGCTCTTGAAGTAGAAGCTCAACCATTGCTGGATGCCACCGGGCAGGTTGGCGCGCTTGCCGAG
>JADGEP010000294.1:0-353 GCA_016744275.1 Candidatus Krumholzibacteriia bacterium
ACGCATGGGCGCGGGTTTTCCAGCGCCATTTATCGACCTTTTCCAACCGTCCGGATAGTGTTCGCCAACATGCCTCAAGGTGCAGGCGCGCCTGGTTCACTGCTGAATTCTTCACTTTCCACTCCGCGGCGCCGCAGTTCGGCGATCATGCGTTCGCCAGGAACAATCGATTCCTGACATTGAGCACCAGAAGATTTGACCTCACCGGTGGCCAGCATGGTCGCGATGATGGCCGCCGGGTATCCCGTCATGCGCATCATGGCCGAAATGTCATTGGTGGAATCGTGATGATCGATAATTCGGATCGACCGGCGCACGCCGCGCGCGTCGGCGTCAAAACCTTCGGCCTCACA
>JADGEP010000294.1:363-5122 GCA_016744275.1 Candidatus Krumholzibacteriia bacterium
TGACGCGCGCCAACATTTCGTGGGGGCTGACTTTGCCACCCGAGAATTCCTGAGGCACCGAGTCGGTCAGTCCCAATTCGTGCAACAATCGAAACTGGGCACAGTGGCCTTTATAACGAATGGTCTTGTAGTCCAACTGGGGCACGCGTCCGAGCAAGGTCTGGGGCAGGGTCGATGTGCCGCCACTGGTTTGGAATGCTTCCAATTCGCCAAAGGGTGCGGGAAAAGTCAGGTGTTCCAGTTCGCTCAGCGAAGGCACCGTTTGCAGGCGCCCATCACGAATCACAACCGCAGGTTCGATGTACTCGTTGATCAGGCCCTGGACCGAGAATACGACTTTGTAATTCATCGGTGGCAAGGGATCGGCAGGCAATCCGCCCACGCGAAGTTTCAGGCTTTCGGGCTGGGCCAGGCCTGCGACCAGGTGGTGGCCCAGGATGCCAGCCAAACCAGGAGCCAAACCGCAATCCGGCACGACCGAGACGCCCTGTTCACACGCCCGGTCGTGGAGTTCAAATTCCCGCGCCACGATGTCGTTATTGCCGCCGAGATCCAGGAAGTGTGAGCGGTTTTCCACCGCGAGGGTGGCCAGGTCCGCATTGAACCAATAGTTGACGGCGCTCAGCGTGACCTGGGCGTCTTGCATCAATGGGCCGAGCAAGTCGGCATCACGCACATCGCCGCAAACGGTTTGGACCCGCGAATCATCCAGGCGCTCGGCCAGAGTGGCGAGGGCTGCGGCATCGGCGTCAAATATCGTCAATCCGGTGGTGTCTTGGGCCTGAACGAGCAAGTCAAAGGCCATGGCGGTGCCTTGCAGGCCGGCGCCGAGCAATAAATACCTCACGGAGGTCTCCTGAGCAGCGAGAGTGAAAAATGAGTGCGTCACCAGAGAATACTGGAGGATGGCCCCTCTTTCAAGCTTGCCAAAACGGCGTTTGAATTCTCGTCAGCTTAAAATCGGACAAAATTTGGTTGATTTGTGCTACAATGCACTGCGATTGCCAAGAAATGCGCTGGCAAGGGGTTGTGTGCAGGGGGAACTCATCATGAATCAATCAGAAGGCTGGGAGACAAAAATGGCGATCCAAAAACTCATATGCGTGGCCACTATGGGCCTGCTCATCCTCTTTGCGGGATGCAGTCAGCAAGAGCCCTTGACGGCTCCGGAACCGGCGGCAACGGGGGCAGAAAAGGACGGCTCCGAAACTCTCGGCACCCCTTCGATCGCCATCAGCGCTGGTTCGGGATTTGTCGAAGGTGGCGTTGGCATGATCGATGTGCCCAGCGGGCAAATCGACTTGGAAGTACCTGCGGGCGTCGCCATCGAGCAGGTGCTGCTGTACTGGGCTGGTGGCACCACTGGAGCTCCCGGTGACGATACCATTGAAATCGACGGGACTTCGGTGCAGGGCACTCTGATTGGCGGCCCGATCTTCTTCTTCAAAGTTTCCGGTGTGTCGTATGAATTCAGCGCCTACCGCGCCGACATCACGGACCTGAATCTGGTGCAGTCAGGCGCCAATAGTCTGACTGTCAGTGGGTTTGATTTCGACACTTCGGCGGGCACGCTGGATGAAAACAACGGGTGCAGCGTGGTGGTCATCACCGACAATAATCAGGCTTCGGATTTGATCCTGAAAGACGGCCTGGACATGGCATACTTCGGTTTCGAGCCGACTCTGGATGCCACTGTGCCCCAAGTGTTTGCCCTGACTCCGGCCAATGTTGACCGCACTGGTGATTTGCTGTTGGTGGCGGCCAGCGTGGGCGAAGAACGGCCCAACAGCATCCGGGTGACGACCAGTCTCGGCGATCAGTTCTTTGACAATACCTTGGGCAGCAACGACGGCCTGACCTGGGATTCGCTGGTCTTGCCTGTGACGATCCCGGCTGGCGATACCTCCGTGACGGTGCAGTTGATCAGCACCAATAGTCAGGATCCTCACGGAGCTTCTTTGGGCTGGGTTGCAGCCGGTGTGGCGCTGGCAGAGCCTGTGGCGGCAATGGGTGAACTCGGCGGCACGGTGTTTGTCGACGCCAACGCGGACGGCACGCAGGGGTCGACTGAGGGCGGCATCGCCAATGTGGTGCTCGATATCACCGACAGCCAGGGACAGACGGTCACCGTCGTCACCGACGAGAACGGCGACTATGCCTTCAATGGCCCGGTGGGCAGTTATACGGTCGCACTCAATCCTGCGGCCCATCCGGAAGGGTTCAATGGGGATCTGGAGGTCTCGTTCACGGCCACGACCTTGTTGGTGCAGAATGTGAGCCTTCCGGTGTCCGGAATTGATTTCGGATTTGTGCCAGCGGTAGAAAGCATCCTGAATGATCTGGAAATGGGCGAACTGATCAGTGAAGGTGAAGACCTGCGGTATTGGCGGCGGGTTTTCCGTCGCGCGGTGCGTGAAGAATGGGCTTGCCGACGGGCCCACGGGCACCGAGGGCACGGGCATCATGGTCATCACGGCGGTCGCGGTCATTTTGGCCACAATCGCGGCTGGGGACACGGTGAAAATTATCCCAACGCGGTAGAACTGCGGGCCTTGCTGGCAACCATCGAAGGATTGTATCTGCCTGAGCCCTACCAGTTCAGCGAGGATCGCCAGTTGATCGAAGTGTTCCGCATTCTCAAAGGCCGGACCCGCACCGACGAAGCGGCTCTGTACCGAGAACTGCTGGTCACCGAGTTGAACTTCGTTTCCGGGGCGGGATTGGTTGAAGAAGCGGACCGCCTGGGAGTGCTCATTTCCTGGGGTGAATCCGTGGTGGCCACTGGCGATGTTGGCAAAACCGCCAACAAGGACCGGGCTTCCGATGTCTTCAATGCCCTGCGCGTCTTTTCGGCCATCAATACCGGCGGCGGTGGTGGGGTCGACGAATAGGCTTCTGCATTCTGTCGCTGCCGCCCCGGCTCAGGGGCGGCAGCGGCCCTCAAATATGGCTATCCTGCCTGCTTTTTCCCACTGTCCGATATGTTGACCTGCCCGGCGGCGGAGGCTACTATGCCTGTAAGAAACCGGTTTTGAGTGGTCAGCCACCTCTGCACGACCAAGGAGCAGTCATGGAAGCCAAAATCCTGCAGGCAAATCTGCTGGAGTTGATCCGCCGCACTTCGGCCGAATTGCCCGATGATGTGAAGCGCGGAGTCCGCAAGGGTTTGCGCAAAGAAAAAAAGAACTCGACGGGGCAATACGCCCTCCAGGTGATCAACGACAACATCATCATGGCCAAGGACAAATCCCAGCCCTTGTGTCAGGACACCGGGGTGATCATCTGCTATGCGGAATTGCCCGCCTGGTGCGATGAAAAGACCTTCCGCAAGACCTACGAACGGGCGGTGGTTCAGGCAACAAAAATCGGGTACTTGCGTCAGAATTCGGTCGATTCCATTACGGGTGAAAATTCGGGCACCAATTTGGGTCCGGGCAGCCCTTCGTTCCACTTTCATCCGGCCAAGGGCAAGTCTCTGACGGTCCGGATGATGCTTAAGGGCGGCGGTTGCGAAAACATGAGCACCCAGTACAGCCTGCCGGACAATCGGCTAGGGGCCGGACGTGACCTGGAGGGCGTGCGCAAGTGCTTGCTCGACGCGGTGGTCAGCGCCCAGGGCAAGGGCTGTGGCCCTGGCATCCTTGGGGTGTGCATTGGCGGCGATCGGGGTTCGGGTTATATCGCGGCCAAGGAGACACTGTTCCGCCTGCTGGACGACAAGAATGAAGACAAGCGCCTGGCAAAGATGGAACGACAGGTCTTGAAAGAAGCCAACGAGTTGAATATCGGGCCCATGGGCTTTGGCGGCGAAACGACTCTGCTGGGTGTGAAGATCACCCACCAAAACCGGGTGCCGGCCTCGTTTTTCGTTTCGATCGCGTACATGTGCTGGGCCTTCCGGCGCAACGGTATCCAGATGAGCCAGAGCGGTAAAATCTCACGATGGTTGTACGAATCCTAGGAGGTCGGTTCCATGTTGCTTGAAGCGCCGTTTACGGAAGAAAAAATCCGGGCTCTGAAGGTCGGCGACAAAGTCGAAATCACCGGCCTCATCTACACGGGCCGCGATGCCGTGCACAAGTATCTGCACGACGGCGGCAAACCGCCGGTTGATTTGCAGGACAGCATCATTTATCACTGCGGTCCGGTGGTGGTCAAAGAGAAGGGCAAATGGGTGGTCAAGGCCGCCGGCCCGACGACGAGCATCCGCGAAGAGCCCTATCAGGGGCCGCTGATGGCAGAATTTGGCATCCGGGCCGTCATTGGCAAGGGTGGCATGGGGGCCAAGACCCTGGAGTATTGTCAGAAGGTGGGAGCGGTCTATTTTCACGCCATCGGTGGCGCGGCTCAGGTATTGGCCGAACGCGTGGTCGACGTGCCGGATGTGCATCTGGCCAAGAAATTTGGCGCACCGGAAGCGATTTGGGAATTTGTAGTCGACAGGTTCCCGGTGGTGGTGACCATGGATTCCCATGGCAACTCTCTGCATGAGCAAGTGTTGGCCGATTCCAGCGAACGTTTGAAAAAGATTCTGGACTGATGAGGATTCACCCAGGATTCCGGAAGGATCCCTGATCTCGGAATTTCCCTGAAGGAGCAGGAATTGCAGAACGAAAACGCTATTCTTACCGTCCCCGGTTTGTTGAACATTTTTTACCGAGGCCGGAAAGCAATTGTGATGTTGACCTTATTGGGTCTGGCGGCGGGCGTCGCCTATGGGATCATAGTCAAACCACTGTATCGGGCCACGGGACAGATC
>JADGEP010000295.1 GCA_016744275.1 Candidatus Krumholzibacteriia bacterium
GCGCTACGACAACAACCAGGCCATCGTGATGGTCGATGGTTTCGAATACTACGTCTCTGAAATTTACAAAGTGAGCTAGTCAACCCGTCGGCCATTGGCCCACGGACACTTAGAAGCAGGAGGATCCCATGTTCAAGTCCCTTTATTCCGGCGTTTCGGGCCTCGCGGCCAACCTGACCAACCTGGATGTTATCGGCAACAATATTGCCAATAGCAATACCACCGGGTTCAAGTCCGGGCGCGTGACCTTCAACGAGATGTTGACCCAGACCATCAAGTCGGCCAGCCGACCGGTGGCCGGGGGACTGGGCGGCTCCAACCCGCAACAAATCGGGCTGGGAACTTCTGTCGGTAGCATCGATACGAACTTTGCCCAGGGCAACTTCCAAACCACGGGCAAGAACACGGATCTGGCCATCCAAGGGTCCGGTTTTTTTGTCCTCAGTGACGGCCAAAGCCGGGTCTACACTCGCGCCGGCATCTTCGGCCTCGATAGCGAAAATGTCATGGTGAACCCCTCTACCGGGTTGCGGGTGCAGGGCGTCATGGCCGACGCCACCGGCAACATCGGCACCGGCCCGATGACGGATATCTTCATCGATCCGGGACTGGTGGTGCCGGCGGCACCATCGACCAAGGTTTCGCTGATGGGCAACCTGGACAGCGCCAGTGACGCCAAGGGCACGGTTATGGAAAGCCCCGCATTTCTCGTGGCGGCCGCGGGAGCGGACCTGCTCACGGAAATGAGCGGCGAGACCGCCGGCAGCCTGGGACTCACGGTGGGCGATTCGATCAGCATCAACGGCCGCGTCAATGGAACCGAGATCGGGAGCACTTCGGTGGATGTCGTCGAGGGCATGACCCTTGATGATATGCTGGCTGCAGTGCAGACGGCATTGAGCAATGCCGGTGTCAACATGGCACTGACCGTAGGCGCTGATGGCGCGATCACCGCCATGCCCAGCACAGATACGGTTGATGGTTTCTCACTGACGGTCAATGGCAAAACCCAATTCAATACGAACCTGGGCTTCCCTTCGTCGCTGGTTCCGGGTACCGGCGGCAGTTCGAATCAGTTGCGGTCGTTTGCCGAGTCCACGGACTTGTTGAGCGCCATGTTCGATGCCAATGGCACGAGCTTGAACCTGAATAACGGCGATACGACTCTGGACATCAGTGGTTCCATCGGCGGCGTGCAGGGCGACTCTACCATGATGGCCATCAATGCGGCCACGACTCTGGGCGAATTGGCCATGGAAATCCAATACAATCTGAACGTCGATTCCCAACCGGTCGAAGTCAACGAGATGGGCCAGATTGTCGTGCGCGGCGAAGTGGGCACCTCGACGGCCATCGGTGACATCTCCATCGGCGAGTCCGGCGTGATCAATTCGGCTCTCGACACGGCCTTCGACTTCCTGCAGACCCAGCAGGCCACGGATCAGAAAACTTTCTCCATGGCCACGTCGATCTTCGACAGCCTGGGCAACGAGCACACTGTCAGTTTCAGTTTCGACAAAGTGCCGGGCCAGAACGAGTGGATCTGGCAAGCCAACATGGAAGGCGCCGAGACGATTCTTTCGGGCGGCAGCGGCCGGATGCGCTTCAGCGACACCGGCAGCGTGAGCGCCTTCACCTTTGACGACGGTTCCAGCAACCTGTCGATCCAGCCGCAACCCAACGGCACCGAGGGCGCATCCAACCTGACTCTCGATGTGGACTTCGGTGAAATCGGCGCGCTGACGGGTCTGACTCAATTCGAAGGCACAGGTAATCTGAAATCCATCGCCGATGGTTATGGCACCGGTTCCCTGGTCGACTTCAACATCGACCAGTCCGGCATGATCACGGGCATTTTCAGCAACGATACGGCCCAGGCAATCGCGCGCATCGGCATGGCCTCGTTTGCCAACGCGGACGGCCTGACCCGTGACGCCAACAACACCTACCGCCGCAGTGGCAACTCCGGGCAGGCCATTGAGGTCTTTGCCGGCGAGGGCAACGGCATCTCGTTGGTGCCTGGCGCGCTGGAGACCAGCAATGTCGATCTGGCTAAAGAATTTACGAATCTGGTTGTGGCCCAAAGGGCCTTCCAGGCCAACAGCCGAGTGATCACCACTGCAGATCAAGTGATGCAGGAATTGGTCAACCTGGTGCGCTAGGTCTGGTGAAGGGTTGGGGTTAGCCCCAGGTGTGGGTCCGGCACCTGATATTGGTGCCGGACCGTAAAATCCGGAATTCCCCAGTCTGGGAGCTAAAGTTCATGATTAAAGTAACGAAACTTAATGGGAGAGAACTGGTGGTGAACGCCGACCTGATCGAGTTCATCGAAAGCACTCCCGACACCCTGATCAGCCTGACTACGGGGCGCAAGATCATGGTTTTGGAAGAACTGGACGACGTGATCAGGATGGCAGTCGGTTACCGCAGCAAGGCGAGGATCTATCCGATCCCCACCGGCGGGACCGGGTCAGTGTTTGAAGGGTAGCCCGCCGCAGCCAGGACCAGTGAGCAGCGGAACCCAGGGAGTTCGCACGTGGATATTGCAACCATTATCGGCCTAGTTGTCGCCTTCGGTTTGATCGTCTGGTCAATCCTGTTGGGCGGTAGCCTGAGCGGTTTTATCGACATGCCGTCGGTGGCGGTTGTGATTGGTGGCACCATTGGCGCTCTGCTTATCAATTTCCCTCTGCCCAGCATTCTGGGCCTGGGAAACATCTTCAAGAAAACGTTCATGTTCACCCTGGACAACCCAGACGAAGTGATCGGCAAGATGGTGGGCTACGCCGAACGCGCCCGGCGCGAAGGCATGTTGGCCCTCGAAGAAGACTCCGAAAACGAAACTGACGATTTTCTGCGCAAAGGTCTGCGCCTGGCCGTTGATGGCACCGACCCTCAACTGCTCGAAAAAATCCTCGAGACCGACGTTGAGCAAATCGAAAATCGCCACAGCGAAGGTGCAAAAATTCTCAATGCCGGCGGCACTTTTGCCCCGGCCTTCGGCATGATCGGAACCCTGATCGGTCTGGTCAATATGCTTTCGTCCCTGGAAGATCCGACCCAGATCGGTGCCGGTATGGCGACAGCCTTGATCACCACCTTCTATGGCGCGGTCCTGGCCAACGCCGTTTTCCTACCGCTTTCGGGCAAGCTGGAAAGCCGTTCCAAAGAAGAGATGGTCATCAAGGGCATGATCATCGACGGCATCATGGCCATTCAGAGTGGCGACAGCCCGCGTATTGTGGAAGAAAAACTCAAGTCGTTCCTCTCGCCTTCATTGCGCGAGAAGCTCGATTCCGGCAAAGAAAAGGCGGCCTGATCGGTATCCGGATTGACTGACCGATCCGGTCCCCACCGGGAGGCCCATTGTGGGTAAAAAGAAGAAGAACATCATCATCAAGCAGGGCCTGCCGGACTGGGTCATGACCTACGGGGACATGATGAGTCTGTTGCTGACCTTTTTTGTGCTGATTGTCTCGTTTTCATCCATGCAGGAAACCAAATTTAAGCAGGCTGCCAGTTCGCTTAAGGACGCTTTTGGCGTCTTGTCGGCCTCCGAGTCGGTCATTGCCTTCAATGATCCATTGGTCCCCACCGAACCTTCCAATGAAGTGGAAGCCGACATCCTGTATGAAGTGCGGGAAGTCGAAAAAATGATTCTCGATGAAGGCCTGGACAAGCAAGTGGCCGTCGAGGTGCGCGAGGATGGTGTGCTGTTCCGGCTCAACGCGCCGTTCCTTTTCAAATCCGGCGGCGCCGAGTTGGCCGAGGAGCCCAAGGGTGTCCTGGAAGAGATGTCGCACTTTTTTACCAAATTCCCCTACAAAATCTCCGTTGAAGGCCATACGGATGACATTCCCATCGGCTCGGCAAAATTTCCCTCCAACTGGGAGCTTTCCGCAGCCCGGTCGGTGACTGTGGCACGATACTTCCAAAGCGTGGGTATGCCGCCTTCGCGCATTGGCGCTACCGGTTACGGGGAATTTCACCCCATCGCCGACAACGCCACGGCCGAAGGACGCGAAAAGAACCGCCGGGTGGAGATTTTCCTGCATTTGGAGCGGAAAGACCTGATTCAGGAGCAAGAGTTGCCTTTCAGCGAATCGCCCATCGAGCTCAAATCGGTTGAGCCGAAAGCGGCTGAAGCGAAGGCCAAGACGGAAGAAAAAGTGCCGGTGCGACCAATTATCAACCCGGTGACCGGCAAACTGGGCGTCCTGCCCATCAATAAGTAGCCTCAAGGAGCCGCCAACATGGCTGACAAAGATCCTGAAGTTGTCGAAGAAGAGGGCAAGTCCAAACTGGCCATTTTCGAGAACAAGGCGATTCTGCTGGGCGTCATCGTGATCGTTCAGGCGGTCGTGGCCATTGGCCTGACCCAGTTCGTGATCGTGCCCAAACTCGGGGTTCAAGGGGCTGATATGGCTGAAACTCCGGAACTCGAGGAGGAAGCCGCAGCCATGCCGGACATGGGCGTCCTGCTGGGCCTCGAAGAGATCATCGTCACTTTGGCCGGAGACGCCAAGCGGCCCCGCTACCTGCGCATCAGCGTGAATATCGAACTGAAAGACCAACTGACGGCTGACGTGGTGGCCACCAGGCTGCCCCAGCTGCGAGACATCGTGATCATGGTGCTGTCCGAAAAGACAGCCGCCGAGTTGTCTCAGCCCGAGGGCAAAAAGGGATTGCGGGATGAAATTTTCCGCCGGATCAACGAGAAGATGCCCGAAGGCATCCTGATGAACGTCTACTTCTCCGACCTTGTTGTGCAATAGGAACTGAGGCAGCACGTGGCACCTGAAGAACGCAACGACCTGGACAACGACCTGGATCTCGATGCTGCCATTGGCGCTGCTGAAGATCTGGTGGGTGCTGTCGGTGGCGATGATCTGGATTTGGACGACGTCATGAACGCCGATTCGGATGCGGAACTGTCTCTTGATGGTCCCCGGAAGTACGACTTCAACCGACCCCACAACATTTCGCGCGCGTTTGAACAGAACCTGCAATCGGTCGCCGAGAATTTCGCAAAGACCGGCGGCATCGATTTTACCAGCCTGTTGCGCATGACCGTTGGTGTGGAATACAAAG
>JADGEP010000296.1 GCA_016744275.1 Candidatus Krumholzibacteriia bacterium
GTGCAAGGTGGCGCGACTGACCGTACTGCCGGCCAGAAAAACCGGTTCCAGTTCAGCCACAGGCGTGATGACTCCGGTGCGCCCCACCTGCAGCGTGATATCCTGCACGCAAGTGACAGCCTCTTCAGCCGCAAACTTGTAGGCTAATCCCCACCGCGGTGCTTTGGCGGTGTACCCCACCAGATTCTGCAGGTCGCGGCTGTTGACCTTGATCACCGCGCCGTCGATCTGGTAGTCCAGATCCGCACGCAACCCCTCTAATTCGACCAGATGAGACTCCAACTCCGCCACATCACATGCCAGCCGTAGAAATGGATTGATCGGCAAACCCAGAGCCTCGATGGCCGCTATCTCGGCCTGATGATCGGCAAACTCGTGCGCCGACTCCGGCTCAACACCTGGTCCGACTTGCAAAGGAAACAGTTGGTAAAAGAATACCGACAATTGGCGGCGCCGGACTTCTTCGGTGTCCAGTGTCTTCAGAGTACCCGCCGTAGCATTGCGCGGATTGGCCAAGGGCTCCAAACCCTCGTCTTCGCGTTCAGCGTTCAAAGTCTGGAAACGGCTCAGGCTGCGGTAAGCCTCGCCGCGCACTTCGAAGCTGGTGACTCCCGAAGCGGGAAAAGCCTTGGCCCAACCGGATGCCAATTCACCGGGAATCTCCCGAAGAGTGGCGGCGTTATTGGTGATCACATCGCCATTTTTGCCGTCGCCGCGGGTCAACCCCATGACGAGTTTGCCGTCGGCATAGCGCACGGCCAGGGCCACGCCATCCATTTTTGGCTCCACGGTAAAACTCAGCGTTTCGCGCTCCAGGCGTGCGCCCAGATCTTTGCGCAAGCGGGCATCAAACGCCTCCACTTCCGCCAGTTCGTAGCTGTTGGCCAGGCTGAGCATGGGGCGGCTGTGGGGAGCATTCACAAAACGGGAGTCGGTGTCGGCGCCCACCGCCTCGGTAGGACTGTCTTCTACCCGCAACTGCGGAAACAACTCTTCCAGTTCCTGCAGGCGGCGGTCCAGCGCGTCGTACTGGGCGTCGGTGATTTCAGGATTGGCGTCCTGATAATACAGCTTGTCGTGGTGCCGGATTTCAGTCCGCAAACGGGCTACTTCGACCCGCGCGCTGGTCAACTCCGGCGATTTTTTTCCCTGGTCCATGGGGCTCCGCTGGCTCGGCGCCGCGCGGCGCACTGCGCAGACACGGTCCGGCTCAATCAGTAGGGTTCCAGATCAGAAGGTTTCCAGAAGAGTGACATGCAATTTGGCCTGGTCAAAGTCCACCGTGCCGGGAAAGCCGATGGCCAGGGAGATGTCTCCGCCCGGTGTACGGGCCAGGATACCCAAACCATAGCCTTTGGGCCACCCCCGGCGCTGCAACAGGGCCGTCGGGTCGCTGGCGGCTGCATCAGCAGTCCAGAATTCAAAGTACCCCACGTCATAGAACGTGTAAAGGCGCGAGCCCTCGGGCCGTCCGATCCGCATTTCGGCCCCACCCCAAGCGGCTTGGCTGCCACTGAATTCGGCTTCCCGGTAGCCGCGCAGGGTTGCCGCACCGCCAAAACGGAATTGCTCGGAAAGCGGCACAACCGCCTCGCCACCAGTCAACTGACGGAAGGACGACCGACCAAACAAACTCAGGGTCGGCGAGAGCCACCATTCGCCGCTCACATCGGCTTTGAAAATCCGCTGAGTCACGCCTTCGCCCAATTCACCATTGACCACGGCTGGCCCTGATCCCAGGTCCGTTTGGGGCCTCAGCGTTGCACTTCGCCAAGCGGTTTCGATGGCAAACAGACCCGACCAACCACTGCGGGTGCGGTCTCCCCGTTTGTGGGTCACAGCGCCGCTGGCTCGGGTGCGGCTGGTGCGTTCCAGACTGCCAATGGGAAAGGTGGAGCGATCCCAACCCAGGCCCAATTCCAGGCCCCACAGCGCGACCACTGGCAAGCTCCAGCTGTTGTCCACCCGGAACCTGGTGTAAGTGTCAGCCTCAATTTCGTTGTCCAACGAGAGCCCCATATCCAGATCCGTGCCAAAGGCCAACGGCTCCAGATAGCTGAATCCGAATCTTTTTTTCTGCACGCCATCGTCGCTCCAGCCCACCTGTAGCTTTCTTCCGGAACCACCCAGATTGGGCAGCCTCAGGTCCACTTCGCCGCTCAGGTGGTTGCCGCCCTCTTCCCGGCGGCTGAGCCCCAGCACCACCTGCAAATGGTTCACCTTGCGGCGAGCGACGACGGGAAAGTGCACCCCCACAGTGTCCACCGCCGAAGTCAGGTACACCCGGGGTTCGCCAACGCGGGAGTACAGGTCCCGGGCCACCAATCGATCCACCGCGCGCTCCAAATCCGAATGCCGGAATTCCGCACCAGGAGACAACCCGGACGAGCGCGCCAGGAATCGGTTGGCCCGTGCTTCGGCCAGATCGCTGGTGATGGGGCCCAGGTGCGCCCGCTGTCCCGGCAAAAGCGCCGCCTGGATGTGCACCTGCAGATTGACCTGATCCAGATCCATACTGCGTGTCACCCAACGGGCAAAAGGATATCCCGCTTCCCCACAGCCCACCAGGACATGGTCAATGCCCCGCTCCAGATTCCTGGCGCTGAAAACCTGGCCACTGCGCGGCAACCACGTCGACAGCAGGTGTTCGCGGCCCATAAACTCGCCACCGCTCAGTTCCCACCGACCCACGCTCCACAGCGGTCCCGGCGTCACGACCAGAGTATCACCGCAGGCAACCACCACAGCCGACAAGTGGCCCCGGTCCTGCCAGCGATCGCGCAGCCGGGATTCAACCGGACGCACGACCATCACCGAATCGGAGCCAGAGCCCACCGCCCCGGCGACCAGCAACCGCAAAGCCGCCCAACCGGAATCGGCAGCAGCCGCGGTCAAGCCCGACTCGGCGGCGCTGAGCCCCCGCAACCAGTTGCGGTCCGTGGTGCGCCACTGCTCCAGCGGCGCCAACACCGCGCGACTGGCGTCCGGCGCCTTGACAACCACTTCGCGGGGCGCGGCGAATACCAGTTGCGACCACAGAAGCAGCAACAAAGTCACGAGTAGAGAACTAGAATCGGGCCGTCGTTTCCAGACGCACATTGTGTTGCCACCTCCTGTCTCCCCGTTTTTGAGTGAACCAACTGCCCGCAACCGAAAGCAGGCTTGAAGGGTCCCAGGCCAAACGCAACGACGACTCGATATTGCGACCCGGCTCGGGGAAAAAGAACGGCTGCACGGCACCGAGTGGTTCTTCAGCCTCAACATTGGCAAATCTCAGGTCCCCCTGCAGGGTCCAAGCCTTGCGCAACCGCGCCCTACCTGTGGGGCGCAGCGCGATTTCCTTTTGGCTGATCCCCGAAATGTGGTCTTCGCGTTCGATGTACTCGCCCTGCACGCCCAGGCGCAAATCCGTAGTGGGGCTGTAGGTCCAACCCGCTTCGTAGCGCTGACTGAGGATAACAAAACTGCGCCGTGAGCTTTGGCTGCTTTCAGCCGTGTAGCGCCGGTCTTCTTCCCGCTGCCAACGCAACTTCAGGGCGCTGCGTCGCGAAAGATTGATGTTGCCCGTCATTTGCCAATTGCGGTCGGTGCGGTCTTCAGGGTGGTCGGCAAACTGGCGGTCGACAGTTTCGCGATAAGAAAACTTCGCGCGCAGATCGACCGTGCGCAGATGCTTCAGGAATACCAGCTCTTCGGAAAAATTCAAATCACCCAAAACGGCCGTGTCCTTGTCAAAAATCACCTGCGGATCCAGGGCCAGGAGCGCGCCCACATCGTCGGTGGTGCTGCGTCCGGTCATCGAAGCGAGGGTCATGGCCGACCAGGCCCCATACCAGCGGTCGGCGCCCAGGAATTTGAAGCCTTGGCGGTAGTTCAAGTCGGCCACCACACCGGTGGTGGCCACCAGGCTGTCGGTCCCCACCAAAACCATATCGTGGTCGCCCTGTCCCGGTCCGACAAAGACGCCGTCTTCGTTGAACTCGCCCTGACTGTCCCCGACAAAAACGATCTGCCGGTCGAGCACCTCTGAGCGGCTGTTCTCCACACGGTACCCGAGGGACCAATCGCTGGCGGTGCGGTCCCAGGTGCCGGCCAGATTCACCCGGCCCAGGCGAGTGGTTTGATCCTGGCCACCAGGCTGTTTGATCTGCCGCAGGGTGCCTTCGCCCACCAGCCGCATGCCCGCAAATCTTCCCGTGGAGACGCCAGCGCGGGTGGTGCGGCTGTCGCGCTGCAGGCGCCATTGGCCCGTGTTCAACGAATCAGCCAGGCCGCGCGAAAAACTGACATTCCAGGCCAAGCTGCCACCGGGACGCGAGGCCAAGCCGGCACCATATTCTTCAAGTTGGTACCCGCCCGCCCGCTCGCCGGTGATTTGTCCGTCTTCCCATCGCCGCAACTTGTGATGCACCGATGGCACCAAAGGGCCCAAGCGCCAATCCACCTCGTGGGTGCGGTTCACCCGCCGGATTTCCAGCGGATCTGCGGTGTCGTCGGCCTGAGCCTTTTGCACCAGATGTCGTCCGTTGCCGCCCCACAAGGACCAGGCGGCACGGCTTTCAAGCTGGTCCGCCGTCAGTTCGTTGCCATGGTGCAGGTTGCCCCAGTGCCCGCTCAACTTCAGGAGGTCTCCCTCGCTTCCGGTCTGCCAGGAGCCCGCCAAGCGAGTTTCGCGTTCCGCCTGTTCCAAAAATCCCAACCGCCGCGCCCGATCATCCAGGCCCCACTGGTCGTAGTCAAAAATCGTCTTGTGCACCTGAAAGGGCTTGAAGCCCCCGTCGCGTTTTTCCCACGAGCCCACCAAATCCACCGCGCCCAGGCTACGATTACCAAGAGACAAGCTCTTCCCTTTGAGGCGCCCGTCGATGCGCCCGGCGCCGCCGCTGTTGTCCTCGTTGTCCAGCTCGGACAATTGGTTCAGGTCCATGACTCCGGCGTTCCATTCAGCGCCGAAGAAACTGCCGGCCGAATCACCCACATCGGCGGCGAATGTGGCCACGCTCTGTTGGCCGGGCATCGGCAGGGGCCGGCCAATCAAATAGCTGCCCTGCCGTTCGCCCACGTGCTGGAACACCTGTTCACCCGTGGC
>JADGEP010000297.1 GCA_016744275.1 Candidatus Krumholzibacteriia bacterium
GCTCGCAGCGTCCAGTCCGATGAAGGTGAATGGGGTGATTTCGCCGGTATCTGCGCCGTCCAAAAAGATGGTGGCACCTTCGGGAGTGGAGGTGACCGTAATATTGCCCGGTTCAAAGGTGGGCGCCACGCGCCCGCACGAGGCCACAACAATCACGGCAAGGAGAAGCGAAAGGGCTTGGAACCCCTTGCAAAGGGGGCGATTACGCAAACGCAAAATTGCACCTGTCGGGTTGCAACCTGGAAAGGTCAGGGGCGAATCCAGGTCAAAGAGAGAACGCGCAATGGAATTCGATATCAAGTATACGTCCGAACGGATGCTTCCGTCAATACGGTGAAAAGGCCTGATATGGGTCGGCGATGGATTTCGGTCCCGGTGATATGTTATTATTATTGATGATGATTAGTGGGGGAATGGCGACTGGCTCAATGAGGGAACCCGATTTTGTTGAAATGGCTGCGTTTCAGTGCGGTTGTGACCGTTGCGGTGATTGTGTTGGTGGCGGCGGTTGTGCCGGTTGGCGCTGCCGAAGATAAAGCTCTGCCCCAGTGGCAAATACGGCAATGGGATGATTCTCCGGTGCGTTTGGAATTGGCCGACAAGGCTGCTGTTCAGCAATTGTTGGCGGCGGTGCCATTGGCGGCGTTCCACCGCGAAGATTTGGCGCCCAATGGTCCGGGCTGGGTCATTGAAACCCGGGTCACGCCCGGTGAAGCGGTGGCCCTGCGTCAGGCCGGATACCACCCTGTGGCCTTGCCAGATCTGGACAAAGCCGGCCGCCAAGCCATGGAGCAGGCTTGGCAAGCGGGCACGCGACCCGAAAAATCTGACACAGCCGCCCTCAATTATTACCCGACCCACGCCGAAATCGGCACCTTGTTGGCCAACCTGGCGGCCACGTATCCGGCCATATGCCGCACTTTCAGTTGGGGCCAGTCGGTGCAGGGCCGTGAACTTTGGGGCCTGGTCATCTCCAACGACGTGAACAATACCACGGCCGAACCGGAAGTCTTGCTGAGCAGCAGCATGCATGGCGATGAAGTGGTGGGCATGGTGCTGCTGGTGGATCTGGCGCACCACCTGACGACAAATTACGGACAACCTGGCTATGCTGACCTGACCAACCTGGTGGACAGCACCGAAATCCATCTGATGCCGTTGCACAATCCCGATGGCTACGTGGCCGGCACCCGGAACAACGCCAACGGCAGAGACCTGAACCGAAATTTCCAACTCCCGACCGGCACGCACCCCTCGGTGGAATTGGAAAACCTGAATTACATGGCTTATGCCGAGGCCCATCATTTTGTTGTCAGTGGCAATGGCCACGGCGGCGCCTTGGTGGTCAATTACCCCTGGGACCACACTTACACCTTTGCGCCCGATGATCTGGCGATGATCCAGTTGAGCCTGGAATATTCGACCACCAACCTGCCGATGTTCAATGGGTCTTTCACTGACGGCATCACCAATGGCGCGGCTTGGTACCGGGTCGATGGCGGCCTGCAGGATTGGGTGTACGACCAGACCGGATGCATTAACGTGACCATCGAGCAAAGCCACATCAAATGGCCCCACCATTCGACGCTGACCGGATTCTGGGACGACAACCGCGACAGCTTTTTGAACTTCATCGACGCGGCGCATTCCGGCGTGAACGGCGCGGTGACCGATTCGGCCGATGGCAGTCCCCTGGCGGCCACCGTGACGGTGACCGGCAACGTGAAAACCGTGAGCACGGATCCGGCCCATGGCGACTATTACAAACTCCTGGATACCGGCACGTATGAGCTGACCTTCAGCGCCGAGGGCTACCACAGCCAGACCATTTTCGGAGTGAGCACAACCTGGGGCACACCCACGGTGTTGGACGTGCAATTGGCTTCCCTGGCGACGCCGGTGCCCGATGCGGGCCAATTGGTGACGGCCGTCGCCGCCTGGCCCAATCCTTTTAATCCCGGCACCAAAATTTCGCTGACGGTGCCGAAGGCCGGCCCGGCAGCCTTGGCGATTTATGATATGCGCGGCCAACTGGTACGCTCGTTATTGAGTGCGGATCTGGAATCGGGGGTGCATCCGGTGGTGTGGGATGGGCGCAACGACCGGGGAGCCGCCTTGCCCAGTGGTGTGTATTTCGCGCGGGCCCAGACGGTGGCGGGTAAGGCGACGACGAAGTTGCTGCTCGTCAAATAGGACTCATCAAGACGGCAAATACAGCCGTTTCAAATGCTTCAAGAACGTGTACTGATAGGCGTAGAGCCCGATCAGGAAGCCGACTTGCCCATCACGCCACCCTCCTTTGGCCAGGTACCATTTCACCCAGGCACCAAAGGCGTGGGAAAACACGCCATACCATGATGTCGTCTGGCCCTTGCGCTTCATTTCCCGCGCCGCCAGGCTCGAATAGTGGTTCAACTTGCCGTACAAATGATCCACCGAATCGCAGCTGTAGTGGTGCAGGGCGCCGGCGGAAATGCGTTCGTCGCTGGTGACACCTTCAGGTGATTCGTGCACCAGATTGCCCACTTCGTGATAGCGCACTTTGTCTTTGCGGAACAGCCGGATGGGATAGTCGGGGCTGATCACCGGCAAGATGCAGCGCACTTCCTTGTCGAACAGATACCAGCGGCGGCGCAGTTTGTAGGCTTCCACTTCGCGGCCATCGGGGCCGTCTGGGCGGAAATTGTTGGCCTTGAGCCCGGCCAAATGAGCCGCCATTTCACCGTCCATGACTTCGTCCGAATCCAGGGCCAGCACCCAGTTGTGGGTGCAGTTGTCCTGGGCGTAATTGCGTTGGGCCCCGAAGTGGTCGAATGGCCGCGTGAGCCAGACAGCCTCGAAGCGCTCGGCGATGGCGCGGGTTTTATCCTGAGAGCCGGAGTCAACCACGACGATTTCATCGGCGATGCCTTTGATGGCATCGAGCACCTGAGCCAGGTATTGCTCGCTGTTGCGGGTCAGGACGTAAACGGACAAGGGCGTGGGCATGGCGTGCTCCGGGATAAAAAGTTCAGGTCGCGCGCAATCTCTTGAGGGCCAAATTCTAATATGGCGGGCCGAATGAAGCCAGCACAGCCTCCGAAATGGGCCTGCCTGAATACGGGACCCGAAAGGAGGCTATTGCTATTGGGTGGCCGCATTCTGTATGCTTAATCAAGTCGCATTCGCTCATGCGACCATTGCTTGCTCATTTCGCCGTTGATTTTAGGGGGAAAACTTATGCAGAAGCGCGCTGTGTTCGCCAGCGTGGGCCTGGGCCTACTTGTAGCTGCCAATATTTGGGCGGCTGACCTGCCTTCACCTGTCCGAAGCCATTCCATCATCCACGGCGGCAACGCCGCCATGAACAAGGCTGCTGGCGATACCATTGACCTGATGGGGCCGTCCGGCTCGGGCGCGCTGCATCTTGGCGATTTTGAAGATGGATGGAACGGCTGGAGTTCCATTGACCGGACCCAAGTGGCGGCTGGCCATTGGCAAGTCAGTGACTACGCCCAGCCGATACCGGGCAATCTAGCGGCCTGGTGCGGCTCCTTGGAATTTGCCTCCTGCAACGACTCTCTGGATGGTGTCGGCGGATATGGCGACAACTGGGATGAACAGTTGGTCTGGCGTTTGGCGGTGCCCGATCCGCTGCAGGCCGCAACGGTGCACGTGGCTGCTGCGCTGGAAAATGACACCGAGCCGGCTTATGACTTTACGTATCTCAGTGTTGCGGTTGAGGGGCAGATCGGGTTCACCGATTTGCAAACCTGGAACGGCAAAGGGTCCTATGCCGTGGACCACCAGTTTGTCTATTTGCCCAGTGAATTGGTTGGCGGCACCGATGTTGTGGTGGCCTTCCGCTTCCGATCCGATGGCGGTGGCTCGGATGCGAACTGCTTATTCTACGGGACGGGGGCCGTTCAGATTGACGACATCGTCGTTACGGTGTCGCAAGTGGGGCAGGCTGATGTCGTCAGTTCGTCGGATTTCCAGGATGGAACCTTAGGAGATTGGGTCGCCACGATTGCCGATGGTGTGGGCGATTTTGCTGCGCTTTGGTCTGGTCTTGAAGACGCGGATCAGTGCGCCACCAACTATAGCCAGCAAGTGGCCTTTATTGATGATGGTGTCGTTGTGCCTGGCACCGGTGGCAGCGATTGCCTCAATTGGTGTTATGGCCCTATGGGATATATCGTCAATACCACGGGTGGTTTGGCGGGCCCACTACGGCATATCCAGAATGACATTCTTTCGCCAGTCATGGCGTGGCCAAACGATGCCTTTGATGGCGCAACGTTGGCCTTTGATGTTTTTGTTCACGAAGACCTGTCCGCAGATTCCCCTGGAATTTTCTATGTCTGGGGCGTGCGCACCGCAGATACAGATGGTTCGGCGGGCTACGGAGTGCATGACATCACGAGCCAGCCGTTCCAGGACCGCAATTTCGTCTACTACGGGGGGCCGGAATATCGACGGGTTCAATCGTCACTGATCGACCTGTTGGTACGGGGCCGGGATGAAATTCAGATCAAATTGGGCGTGTGGGAATTGGGCTGGGCCTGGGGCTGGATTGGTGACGACGGCTATCCGGCGCCATATTTTGACAACGTTTCGCTAAAAGTTTTCCCCTTTGAAGGCCCCGCGATCACGGCCAAGCCGGAAGATCTGGCCCAAAGCAGCTTCCCGGAGAGCGACATTCTGGATTTCGCCAACCCGGGCTCGATGCATGTCCGGTTCGATGCGGCTAAAAACATCTCAGCGGCAGGTCACATGCGGAATGACCCGGGCGATTCGGTGGTCCTGGATATTGTGCCGGTTCGAGCTGGCGCAGCTCTCGCAGGTCAGCCGGAATTCCACTACACCATCGACGCCAATCCCGATTTTGATGCCTTCCGCACCACCGCGACCACCGGCATGGTGCTGGGAAGTCCAGCCGTGGGCTCCTCGGGCATTCCAGACCCAGATGGCTGGGCCTTTGATTTGCCCGACACCGGCACGCTCTTTCCCGGTGATGTCATGCACTATTACGTGCGGGCAGGAGACGATGTGGCTGGTAACGTTGTCTACGCCACCATGCCGGAAGACTTGACGGG
>JADGEP010000298.1 GCA_016744275.1 Candidatus Krumholzibacteriia bacterium
GGTCAAAATATGGCGGAGGGCCGAATCTGATTGGTGTGTATATACATTGCCGATCACGTTCCCCCGAAGTGTTCCCAGCGTAACACAACGCCGGCGAGAGTCGAAAGTTTCGTCAATTTTAGATGTGGGGCGCGTGGCCAACCAGACTTGCGCTCATTTGCGGATGCGAATTATCCGAAATCGTTTATGCTGGTGCCGATGATTGGCAAATATCGACACCACAGGCAAGGAGGGCCCTGCAATGGCCATTTTCAAGACGACCGATGAAGAACGCGAAATTCCCGATGGCACCAAGTTGGAGCAAATCGCCGAAGCGATGGACATTCCCTTTGGCTGCCACAATGGTGTGTGCGGCGCCTGCGCGGTGACCGTCACCGAAGGCATGGAATTCCTGGGCCCCAAGAACGAGGCCGAAGAAGATTTTGAATTGGTGGATGGCCAACGCCTGATGTGCCAGTGCACCATCAGTGGTGGCACCGTGGCGGTGGACGCCTAGCGGTAGACACATAAGGAAGCGGGGACAGACATGAAGTGGAAAAACCGGCGACGCAGCAGCAACGTTGATGATCGGCGTGGGCAACGGATCTCCGGGGGCGGCGCGCGCGGCGCTGGCCTCGGCGGCATTATCATGACCTTGCTGATCCGCGGCAGCATGCGAACGCGTCTGCTGGTGATAGGCGCGGTCCTGGCGGGGATGTTCTTTTTTGGGGTCAGTCCGCAAGCCCTGATGAGCGGTGGGGGCGGCTCCCAGCCGGTGACCACCCAGGTGGCCCCGACTCCCAATGACGAAATGGGCGCCTTTCTTTCGACCATGAAGGCCGACAACGAAGACGTCTGGACCCAGCTTTTTCAGGCCCACGGCAAGCAGTACAAGGCTTCGAAAATGGTCATCTACAGTGACAAGACCGTCATGCCCGGTGGCTTGGCCGACGCGCGCATGGGGCCGTTCTACATGCCATCGAACCAGACGATTTATATCGATCCGCACTTTTTCAACGAGATGTCGCAGCGTTTTGGTGCGCCGGGAGATTTTGCCCAGGCCTACGTCGTGGCCCATGAAGTGGGGCATCATGTGCAACACCAACTGGGCTACACCGACCGGGTGCACAGCCAGCGCGGGCGGGTTTCGGAAAAAGAGTATAACCGGTTGTCGGTGCGCCTGGAGTTGCAGGCCGATTTTCTGGCCGGAGTTTTTGCCCACCATGCCGACCGGCAGTTCCAATTCCTGGAATCCGGCGATATTGAAGAGGCCATGAATTGCGCCCGGGCCATTGGTGACGATGCGTTGCAAAAAGGCGCGGGCCGCAAAGTGGTGGCCGACTCTTTCACCCATGGCACCTCGGAACAGCGCGCGCGCTGGTTCAATCGGGGCTACCGGACGGGAAATCTCGAAGACGGCGATACTTTCAGTGTGGCCTACGAGCAGTTGTAGTCGGCAAATGGATCAGTTTGCTGGAGAAGGGCTGGTGCTGGGCGCCGGCTCTTCTGCGTCCTCGCAATGAGGTTCGACGCGTTCGTCGCCAGCCACCATGTGATCCACGAAATTCCGCAGCAGATACATCTCGTCGGTGGTCAGGCCCTGCCCGATGACCGCCGCGCCATACACAAAGGCGATCAAGGCCAGGGCGCTGGGCGCCAGCCAGAATCCCCAGGCGTATTCGTCCACCGTGGTCTGGGCCCAGCCGAACATCAGGCCGCCCAGGGCGGTCATGGCCAGGATGCCATAAATGGCCATAAAACCCGTCCAGACGTTGGGGCGGGGGCCAAAACGTCCGTGCAGAACCACTTTGTCGCCGCGAGGAATCAGGGAAAGATTCAGGTGAGGCGAAAGCAGGGATTGTTGCTCGGGAGGAATCTGCACATAGGCGTGATCACCGAGAACCTGCCCCCGGAGCCGTTTACTGCCCTTTTCCAGCCTGTCCTTGATGCGTTTCATGGTGCGCGAGCCGTCCGAGGTCATGGTGATCTCGAACGTGGGGCGCATTTGGGGACGGGTAGCCATTGTTTCTCCTGAATTCCATTGGACAAATATCCGATAATTATGCTCTGATATTATCAAAATTCGGGCCATTTGACCACCGGGATGTTGGGGGTCTTGTCCCTCGCTGGTCGGAATGCTATCTTGTCGCATCTTTCAAAAACCGAACCGCTGTCCATGTCCCGGAAGGACCCATCCATGTCCGCCCATAAGATTTCCGACCTCCTGAACGGCAAAGTGCCCGTGGGGGAAACCGTTTCGGTCAAAGGCTGGGTGCGCACCCGACGCGACTCCAAGGCCGGTCTCAGTTTCGTGCAGATCCACGACGGCACGGCGTTCAATGCAATTCAAGCGGTGGTTCAGGGCACGATTGCCAATTACGAGGAAGAAATCGTCAAGTTGAGCGCCGGATGCGCCGTGATCGTGACGGGTGAGTTGGCGGCCAGCCAGGGCAAGGGCCAGTCGGTGGAGATTCAGGCGGAAAAAGTGGAAGTGGTGGGCTGGGTTGAAGACCCGGAAACCTATCCGGTGCAACCCAAGCGGCACTCCTTCGAATATTTGCGGGACGTGGCCCACCTGCGCGTGCGCACCAACACTTTTGGGGCCGTGGCCCGCGTGCGCAACTGCCTGGCCCAGGCCACCCACCGCTATTTTCACGAGAACGATTTCTACTGGGTGCACACGCCCATCGTCACCACCAGTGACGCCGAAGGCGCCGGCGAGGCCTTCCGCATCTCGACCCTGGACCTGACCAACCCGCCGCGCGACGACAAGGGTGGCATTGATTACAGCCAGGATTTCTTCGGACGCGAAACTTTCCTGACTGTCAGCGGCCAGCTGAACGTCGAGTCGTATTGCAACGCTCTGAGCCGGGTGTACACCTTTGGGCCGACCTTCCGCGCCGAAAAATCGAACACCAGTCGGCATCTGGCCGAATTCTGGATGATCGAACCGGAAATCGCGTTTGCGGACCTGAACCAAGACGCGGATCTGGCCGAGGATTACCTGCGCTACATCTTCAAGGCGGTGCTCGACGAGCGCGCCGACGACATGGCGTTTTTTGCCCAGCACATCCAGAAGGATGCGATCACGCGATTGGAGAAATTTGTCGATACGAGTTTCGAGCGCATGACCTACACCGAGGCCATCGGCCATTTGGAAAAAATCGTGGCCAAGAAGCCCAAGAAATTCGAGTTTCCCGTGAGTTGGGGCATCGACATGCAGAGCGAGCACGAGCGCTACCTGTGCGAAGAGTTGTGCGAGCGACCGGTCGTGGTGATGGACTATCCGAAGGACATCAAGGCCTTCTACATGCGCATGAATGACGACGGCAAGACCGTGGCGGCCATGGATGTGTTGGCGCCAGGCATTGGTGAGATCATCGGCGGCAGCCAGCGCGAAGAACGGCTGGACATGCTCGACGCCCGCATCGCCGAAATGGGCTTGGATAAAGAAGAATACTGGTGGTACCGTGACCTCAGGAAATACGGCACGGTGCCCCATGCAGGCTTTGGTATGGGATTCGATCGGGCGGTGAACTACGTCACGGGAATGAAAAACATCCGCGACGTGATTCCTTTCCCCCGCGCAACCAAACTGGCCGACTTCTAAGACGGAATTCACGCAAAGACCGCACGGAGGCGGCCCGAGGAGACATCGTGGAATGGACTAAAGCCAATTACCGCATCAGCGACGACAAGTCGGAACTCGACATCTTCTATGTCGAATCGGCCCTGCAGCAGTCCTATTGGGCTGTCGGCCGACCGCGGGATGTGATCGAAGAATCAATCCGCAATTCCCTGACCCTGGGCCTGTATATGGATGGTCGCCAGATCGGTTTTGCCCGCGCGGTGACTGACAAGTGCACCTTCGCCTGGATCTGCGACGTCATGGTTCATGCGGATTATCGAGGCGTTGGTTTGGGCAAGTGGTTGATGGATTGCCTCAGCGCCCACCCCGATGTGGCCGACGTGACCCTGGAATTGTTGCGCACCCGCGACGCCCACGGTTTGTACGAGCAATACGGCTATGCTGTCTGCGACGCGATGGTGAAGCGCAAGGCGACCACCGACTAGATTTTCAGCTGGCTGAAAAATAGAAGCCCTCTCCTGGAAACAGGAGAGGGCTTTTGTATGCGGTCGTTCCGTTGCTATTTGATCAAGGCCATTTTGCCGATGACCACTTCGTCGCCCGCGCGGGCTTCATAGAAATACACTCCGGCGGCGGCTGCTTCACCGCTGGCGGTCTGTCCGTTCCATTGCACTTCTCCGGGGCCGGCTGCCTGCCGACTATCAGCCACGGTGTCGATCAGGCGGCCGCGCACATCAAACACCTTCACACTCAAGTGGCCGGCGCGCGGCATGGTGTAGGAGATGGTCACCATGGGGTTGAACGGGTTGGGGTAGTGATGGGCGCCAAAGGTGAGCGCGTCCGGCACGTCGCTGGGCACGCCGCCGTTCTGTCCGAAGTAGTTGAGGATGTCGGCCAAGACCTGGGCCCGAATCGCCAACGGAGCGTCGGCTTTTGCCGCCTCTGCGGCGGGTGTCCAAATGGATTGAAAATCATAGGGGAAGGAGATGATGCGGGCGTTGTGATCGTCCCTCAGGTTCAGGGTCGCGGCACTGAACATGTAGGCACCAGGAAAGCCCAGCGGGTCGGTAAACTCTGCCAGACGCACGGCGCCTGGACGAGCGTACACACCATCGTAGCGTTTGGTGCCCGTCACCAGGGAGCCGCCGCCATAATAGCCCCCGGAGGTGCTCAGGGCCGAAGCCACCGCGCGCCATTCATCGACCGAATGAATCACCGGGTTGGCGCTCTCGGTGTGCACCAGCGGTGCGGTCTGTACACCAATCATTGGCAGCACATTTTCCTCAATCAGATCCACGCCCATCCAGTCGGCAAGGAAGGCGGACGTGACGCCACCATTGCGAACCAGGTCCCCGGCGAGGTCGTCCCCGGTCAGGAGCATGTCCTTGCCACCTTGTTGCAACCAACCGGTGATCACGCCGATATCATCACCCGGGTCCGAGCCCGTCGAGTTGTCGGTGCCATCGGAGAGGGTGTTGATGCCGACGACGCCACAGGTGTAGATC
>JADGEP010000299.1 GCA_016744275.1 Candidatus Krumholzibacteriia bacterium
CTCCGTATCAAGGCTCACCCCAAACTGCACCCCGGTGGCCAGCGCGGTGATCTCCGTCAAGGCAATGCCACTGGGACCACCTGCATAGCTGTTGCTGGCCGGGATGGTCAGAGGCCCAAAATCAGGCACGGCCAAGGGCCCGGGGAAAAGATCTTCCCCACGCCCCAGATCAATGCCCTCCGCCAACTGGCGATCGCCGTCTGCTTCAACCAGACGCGCCCGCAGGTGCCACTGGAAAGGACCGTCCTCATGCCAGTTGCCTTCCGCCACCGTTTCGTCGATGTGATAGATCAGCAACTGCCCACCGGGCACATCGGCGTCGAAAGGCGCGTTTGCCACGGGGTCTCGGGTTTCCAACAGAAAAAATTCGTCGCCGACACGGCCGCCGGTCCAGATCCGGGCCGCCTCTCCGGGCATGAGCATGTCTTGCTCGGTGGCCCCTAGTTCGCGGGCTTGGCGCCATCCCATTTGCACTGCTGAGTAGGCATCCGGCATCGCTGCCCCGTATCCATCGCCGGTTCCCCAGGCGCCGGATCCCATCAGGCTGAATCGGCCCAGACCACCGACCGAAAGCACCTCGCTGCCGCCGGCCGGATGCAAAATGGGGTCGTAGCGATCTTCCATGCCCAGCAGGTGCGCTGTCTCGTGAGCCCAAATGCCCGGGCCACTCTGCAGGCTGGCCACCGCATAAAATGAAGCGCCCACACCCAGCGAAACCACCGGCTCTTCCAGGTAAAACTGCAGGGCCTGGATCAGGCCCCCTTCGGTATCGTTTTCATTGCCCACGCCAGCGTGCAGAATCAAGACGCCGTCCACTTGCCCGTCATCGTCGCCGCTGCCGGCCACTCCATCGGGTCCGTCGATGTCCAGTCGGCGAAATTCGAGCCCCAGGTCGCGCACCGCCGTGATCGATTCAGTCGCCAGGCGCCGCGTGCGGGTGAAACCATTCAGGTCCTGGTCGCTGTAGAGGCGCCGAGTCTCAGGCAAATGGATCACCGGGGCCGTGATGATCGTCAGCTCCAGCTGTCCGCCCGAAGCCACTTTGAAATAGTTGTGCAGCGATTCGCCGCTTTCGGCGACCAACCGGTTTGATAGTTGATCAGGATTCCAGTCGGCGGCCAGCCGGGCGTCAGAAAAATCGACGGGGATGACCAGGAGCCCAAACCGCGCCGGACTACCGGATTTATCCCGGTCCAGGCTCTGGGTGCGCGAGGCCTCGCGGCGCTCTGCCCGCAACCGGTGGAGCTGGTCGTCCTGGGCCAGTGCCGGGCTGCTCACCAAACAGCACAGCAACACCCAGGCCAGTGCCCGGTCCCATCGTTTGCCTGTGTTGTATTGGTACGCCATGAGTCGCTTTCGGCCGGATTCCATCTCAGCCCAAGAAAGAATGTCAGCCCCAAAAGAACCGGCCCGGTCGTCAGGAGTTCCCGACCGGGCCAAGCCAGTTCTCAATAGACATCTCTCAATAGACATCTCTCAATATACATCCAGAGCTCAATGATTGAAATGGCGTCTTCCGGTGAGGATCAAGGTGACCCCCAATTCGCCAGCGCGTGCCGCAACTTCACCGTCCCGGATCGAACCACCCGGAGCGATGATCGCCCGGGCCCCGGCCGCCGCCAGTTTTTCGACGCCGTCCGGAAAGGGAAAGAATCCATCGGAGGCCGCCACACAGCCAGTGAGATCCAGCTTTTGGTTGCCCGCCTTGAGCACCGCCAGTTCCGTCGAATCCACCCGGCTCATCTGGCCAAAACCCAAGCCCAGGGTGGCCGTCAGATCGCCGAGCACAATGCCATTGCTTTTGCCGTGCTTGCAAACCTTCCAGACCATTTCCAAAGCCGTGCAGGTCGCTGCATCGGGCTCAGGCCCGGCTGCCACTTTCCAGTCGCTCAATTCCGGGAAGCCGGTGTCCTCATCCTGACGCAATTCCAACTGTCCCCAACTGCGGGAGCGTCCTTTGGTCTTGGCCAGAAACTGGTCCAGATCTGCCGTCAGAACCCGCACGTTCTTTTTCTTTGTCAGCCGCGCCAGGGCCTCATCGGTGAACGACGGCGCCACGATGATTTCCAGGAAACGCTTGGCCAGGATCTCGGCCGTCTCCAAGTCGACCTCGGCGTTGAATGCAAATACGCCGCCGAAGGCAGAAACAGGGTCGCAGATAAGAGCCCGCTGAAGGCCTTCTGCGCCAGCGCCGAGGCCAAAGCCACAAGGGTTGGTATGCTTCAGGATCCCGCAGCATGGGTCCGCAAAATCCCCGACCAGTTTGAGGCCGGCAATGAGATCGATGATGTTGTTGTAACTGAGTTCCTTGCCCCCGTGCTGAGTCACGCCAATGGCCGACAAGGCTGGTTGCCCTTCGGTGGCTGCAGGCAAGAGCAGTGATGCTCCCTGATGCGGGTTCTCGCCATAGCGCAGCTCAAGACCAGGCCGCGTCGCGGTCACTTCTTCAAACCAAGTGGCGATGGCGTTGTTGTAACGTTCGGCCATCCTGAACGTTGACGCAGCCATGCGGCGCCGGAATTCAAGCCCGGTTTCTCCGGCCCCATTTTCCAGTTCGGCCAACAATTCATCGTAGTGTTCGGGACTACTGACCACCGTGACCCTCTTGAAGTTCTTGGCCGCGGCCCGCAACAACGTCGGTCCACCGATGTCTATCTTTTCAACCGTGGCCGCTTCGTCAGCCCCGGCGGCGACCGCTTCGGTGAATTGGTAAAGATTGACGACTACTAAATCAATGGGCCCGATGCCCATTTCCAAAGTCTCGGCAAAGGCGTCGCGGCTGGGTCCCAGAATGCCGCCGTGAACAATCGGATGCAGCGTCTTGACTCGTCCGCCAAAAATTTCCGGATAACCCGTCAATTCGCCAACTCCGATCACCTTCACGTCGTTCTCGCGCAATTTGGCGGCCGTGCCGCCGGATGCGATCAGTTCGTAACCGTGACTGATCAGAGCCCGGCCCAATTCCACCAGTCGGCTTTTGTCCGTCACGCTGAGCAGGGCCCGTTTTTGGTCTACAGATACTTCTGCCATTTGGCGGCCTCCCCGGGGAAGAGAATATCCAGGACCTCGCGGTAGCGCTGATAGGTGCGGTTGAGCACTTCTTCGGGCAGGCGCGGTGGCGGGTACTCGTGATTCCAGTCCAGGGTTTCGAGGTGGTTGCGGAGGATCTGCTTGTCCCAGCTCTCAGGCTCCTGTCCGGCCTCGTATTTGTCGGCGGGCCAGAACCGGCTGGAGTCCGGCGTCAACGCCTCGTCGATGAGGGTGACTTTGCCGTTGATGATGCCAAATTCAAATTTGGTATCGGCCAGGATCACACCTTTGGGCAGGGCATAGGCCGCAGCTTCGGAGTATAACCTCATGGAGATATCCCGCAGGGTCACAGCGTGTTCGGCCCCTACAATTTCCGCGGCCGTCTCGAAGGGGATGTTGATGTCATGCCCTTCGTCTTCCTTGGTCGCCGGCGTGAAAATGGGCTCGGGCAGTTGGCCGGCCAGTTTTAAGCCATCAGGCAGATGATGGCCACATACGGTGCCATCATCCTGGTAGCTCTTCCAACCGGAGCCCGCGATGTAACCGCGCACGACGCACTCGACATCAAAACGGTCGGCTTTGTGGACCAAAATGGAGCGGCCCCCGAGGTGCTCTGCATGGTCGCAGAATGGGGCTGGAAATTCTGCCACGTCGGCGGTGATCACGTGGTTGGGCACGTCTGCGAAATGATTGAACCAGGCCATGCTCATGATGTTGAGCACAACCCCTCGACCGGGCACCAAATCATCCATGATGACGTCAAAAGCGGAGATGCGGTCCGTCGAGACGATCAGGAATTTGTCACCGAGATCGAACATGTCCCGGACTTTGCCCTCATAATGAGGCTCAAGGCCCAGATCCCTGGTACTGCGCAAGGCTCCCATGGGACTCCCTCATGGTTAAGTCTTTACCATGAAACAGGGTAAAGACGCTGTTCAAAAAGGTAATTTGCAATGACTTGCAGGCATCTTAGTTAGGGCACTAGGCCATGTCAAGGTTTGCACAAAAATCCCTGTTTTTTTCCTGCCTGGTAATGAAGGTTACCATTGGTGTCCCACCGTAAATGAATGCTTCCATGGAGATCTGTGCGCATTATGGGCAAGGTGTCGTTTAGGGAATGGTACAGTCCGTGGCTCGGGTGACGGTATTGATTCTCTACCCCGCAACTGATCAGAACCAGCTGCGGGTCCAGCGTATCCAGAAATTTCTGGCAGGATGAGGTATTACTGCCATGATGGCCTGCTTTTAAAACTCCAACCTCTTTGGGCATAAAGGCCGTTTCCATGAGAATTTTTTCTTCCTTCACCTCCATGTCTCCTGCCCATATCATTTGCACTGTATCGCCTTGCTTCAGCACCACAACCAGGGATTTATCATTTTCATGCAAGTGAGAGGTCCGAGCCGTATCTGGCTGGATGAAGGATAATTCCCACCCTTTCCAGCGATGCAACACGTGCCCTGGTGTTGGTTGTATGTTTTTGTATTGCTGGTCAATGGGGATTGAATGGCCAGACTTCCCCCCAGTATAAACAACGTCCACTGGGTATTTTTGCATCAGAAGGCCTGTTCCTCCTGTATGGTCCAAATGGCCATGGGATAAGACTATGGCGCCAATATTGTTGATGTGTTGTCGTTGTAGCCAGGGGTAAACCTTACGTTCCAGGACACTGGCGTCATTGCTCCCCCCCCAACCGGTTACTCCGGCAGTATCAATAATTCCACACCAACGGTCAGGGAACATGATAACGCTGCAGTCACCTTGTCCCACATCAAATTGCCAAACATGGAGCTCATTCCCGGTTGGTTGGCCCAGGCCGCCCCTTTGGAATTCAAATAGTACCATTCCAAAAATTAAAACCATTGCCAGAATAACAGGTCGGCCTTTGATTTTGGCTTTGCTCCAGCCTTGTGATTTTAAGATTGTTTCGGCTAAAGACACAGGATCTTGGACCCGCATACAACCGTGGCTGAAATAACGACTGGCACGGCTAAACAGGCTTTTTGACGGGGTGTCGTGGATGTAAACATTATATTTATTGGGA
>JADGEP010000029.1:0-5769 GCA_016744275.1 Candidatus Krumholzibacteriia bacterium
GTCCTGCACTACGCCGCCAGCGGCACCAAGGGATTGCTCAACTCCTGCAGCCTGGCCTTCTGGCGCCGCTTTGGTGGCTGCACCACGACTTACGGTGACCTGTGTTGGCCCGCAGGTCTGGAGGCCACCCGCCTGACTCTCGGTGCCAACAAACACAACGTGCCCCAGGATCTGGCTCACGCCAAACTCATCATTTTTTGGGGTAAAAACGCCGCCGAAACCAATGTGCACCAGATGCGATTTGTGACCGAGGCCCAAGACAAAGGCGCCCGGTTGGTGGTCATTGATCCGCGCCGCACCCAGACCAGCGAACGGGCCGAGTTGTTGATCCAACCGCGGCCCGGAACCGATGGTTTTCTGGCGGTGGCGGTGGCGCGCCTGCTGATCGAACGCAGCCATACGGATGCGGATTTTATCCAGAAAAGCATCCTGGGTTTTACGGAATTTCAGGCAATGACCCAAGAACGATCGGTGGCCGATTTGGCGCAGGTTTGCGATGTGCCGGTGCCGGCCATCGAGAAGCTCGCTGAACTGCTGGGCACCATCAAACCCGCCACCATCTGCGCCGGTTTTGGCATGCAGCGGTATACCAACAGTGGCCAAACCATGCGGGCGATCATCGCCCTGTGCGCCATCACCGGCAACATAGGCCAACCGGGCGCCGGATGGGTGTACGCCAATCTGCAGTCGCACGTTTTTGAAGAAACCATCGACCCCTTGGCCGCGTTGCCGCCCGCCGAACCCGATGGCGTGGTCCGGGTCGGCGTATCGACCGCCCGACTGGGTCGCGACATGCTGGCGCAGCAGAATCCGCCGTTAAAGTTTGCCTGGGTCGAGCGTGGCAATCCGTTGGCGCAAAATCCCGAAACCCACCTGGTGCGTGAGGCCTTTCGCGCCCTTGATTTTCGCGTCGTGGCGGAACAGTTCATGACCGACACCGCCCTGGAAGCGGACATCATTCTGCCGGCCAAGAACATGTTCGAGCAGACCGACGTGATCGGCGCCTACTGGCATCACTACCTGCAACTGCGGTCGCAAATTTTGGCGCCGGATGGCGATGTGAAACCCGAGACGGAAGTCTTCCGGTCCCTGGCCGAGCGCCTTGGTTTTCTGGACGAAGATTTGACAGCGGAAATCCCCGGGCCCGATGACGCCGCGGTGCGCCTATGGTTGGAGAAACGCCTGGCGGCGGTCGATTTGAAACTGGCGGATTTCGACCATGGACCAGTCAGTGCCCCAGGCGGCCAGGATGTTGTCTTTGCCGACGGCAAATATCCCACGCCTTCGGGCCGCATCGAGTTGCTCAGCGCCGAGGCGACTGAACGATGGCGTGTGGACGCCTTGCCCCGGCCGCAGTTGCCCGCCGAGTCGGCCATCCAGCCTAATCATGACCGAACCACGCCCTTGCAGATGATGACGCCCAATACCAAGAACCGCATCCATTCCCAGTTCGGAAATCTGGGCCTGATCAAGGCGTTGGATCCGGAGCCCGAAGTGCAGATTCATCCGGCCGACGCTGAAGCACGGAAAATTACCGGCGGCGACCGGGTGCGCATTCACAACCTCCGGGGCGAGGTGGTGGTCAAGGCCCGCATCGATGCGGGCATTCGGCAGGGATGCGTGGCGGTGACCAACGGTTGGTGGGGAGAACAAGGCGGCCTGGTGAACAAGCTTTCCGAAGGGCGCGAAACGGACATGGCCCATGGCGCGGCTTTTCACGACAACCTGGTGGAGGTGACGCGCGCATGAAAACCCGCCATGCTTTTGTGGTTGATGTGAACAAGTGCACGGGGTGCGACGCCTGCACCATCGCCTGCCAGATCGCCAATCAGTTGCCGCCGGAAATCCAGTGGCGAGAAGTCCGCACGTTCAACGAGCTGCATGTGCCGGCGGTGGAAATGATCCACCTCTCCATGGCTTGCAACCACTGCCTCGATGCGCCCTGTATGCAGCAGTGCCCCGCGTTGGCCTATCACCGCGACGAGCTGACCGGTGCAGTGTTGATCAACTCCGAAGCGTGCATCGGCTGTGGCTATTGCGCCTGGGTGTGTCCCTACGGCGCCCCACGCATGGACACCGACAAGGGTGTCATGACCAAGTGCAACATGTGCAACGACAAAGTGCGCGACGGGGGCGTGCCCGCTTGCGTGACCAGTTGCCCCACCGACGCGCTGAATTGGCGCCAACTGCCCGATGAAGATCTCACTCAGGATGTGCCCGGTTTTGCCCAGGCCGGCACCCGTCCAAGCATCCGCGTCGAAGGTGTGCGGGAGGAACGGCGCGCGCCGCAGATGACGACACCACCGTCTCTGCCGCCCTGGCAACCATGGCATCGGCGCTTGCGCCAGGTGGCTGTGCCGCAGATTTCACTGGCTCATGAATGGACGTTGGCGGTGTTCACTTTGATGGCCGCCGTCCTGGTCGGCGCCATGGCCGCCAACCAGTGGAGCGGGTTGGCCACCGACTGGCGGCTGTTCCTGGGAGCGGGCGTATTGGGCATGGCGCTCAGCGCTTCGCATTTGAGGCATCTCCGGCGAGCCTGGCGGGCGCCTTTGCACGCTGGAGAATCCTGGCTCAGTCGTGAAATCGTCCTGTTCAGTGGTTTTCTGATTCTGGGCACCGTGTCCTTGGCTGTGCCCGCGGCCCCGTCGTGGCTGGGACCGTTGACGGTGGGTCTCGGTGGCCTGACTCTCGCGGTGATTGATCGTGTTTATGGCTCCGCGGTGATTCCCGGATCGGGGCCAGTCCACAGCGCTCATGTTCTGGGTACAGGACTGCTGCTGGCGGCCACGGGTGCCAGCGCGACGGTGGTGGTGGTGACGATCGCAGTGGTGAAAATCTCTTTGTACGTGGCGCGACAAATGGTTCGTGCAAGGAAAGAGCGCGCGGTTTCTCTGGGCCTGAGCGTGCCGCGGGTGGGCTTTTTGGCGGCGGGAGCGGGATGGCTGGCGTTGGCTCAGCCCAGCGAGTCGGTGCTGCCGGCCGTGGCCATAATTCTGGTGGGTGAAGTGGTCGACCGCTGCATTTATTACTGGGAGTTGGAGATACCGACACCCAATTCGCTTCAGCGTGATGAACTGGAGAGGCGTCCTGAGGCTCACGGAATCTAGTCAGAAACGCCATATCCGGATACGCCGAACCCGGACCTCTTCAAGCCGATGCGCAAGGGGGATCGCGAATGGCTTGTTTCAATCCGGGCTCGGTTTATTGAAATTCAGGACGAAACCGTTGGCGAGGGCTGGGCGCCTCGACCAACAGATTCTATCGTCTCTGTAGCTTGATGTTAGTAAAAAATTGATTCGGCGCAAGGCAAATAAGAGAGAAATTGGCTCTTTATTGCCAATTCCGGCGGAGCCCAAAAACGCCATAAGCCATACGGTTCCAGCATTGCCCATGATAATCATTCTCAAATTTCGTATACTGCATAAGGTCGCTTGATCGACCTGCCGCACCTCTTCCTGCGGTATTGGCATCAAATCGCCTGGAAAGGAATCCCTATGCCCCGAATCGCTCACCTGGCCGGATATGTGGTGGCTTTGGCTCTATTGGTGACTGCCGCAACGGTCGGTATTCGCCCGGCGCAGGCTTTGCCGCGATACGCGGCGACCTACGGCCAAAGCTGCACCCTGTGCCACGAAAACCCGTCCGGCGGCGGGCTGCGAACCTTGTACGCCAGCCAATATCTGATCCCTGAAGAGATCGCGGCGCGGGGGTGGCCCACGGCCGAAGAAGACGGATACCTGGGCGAGCACAGCCCGGAAATCAGCCCCAACATCACCGTCGGGGTAGACCTGCGCACGTTGTCCTATCAGCAAGAAGGCGGGGCCGGATCGTCATTCGCGATGCAGGGTGACATGTACGTCAACCTGCAACTGAGCAGCACGGCTTCGGCTTATGTCGAGCAGGGCTTCAACAGCAGCGGTGAAGTGTTTGGGTTGTTGCGCAACCTGCCGCTGGACGGTCACCTCAAGGCCGGGCGCTTCATACCCGACTACGGTTGGCGTTTTGCTGATCACCAGATGTTCACCCGCCGCTATCTGATGTCCGCCGCAGGCAGCGAGAGCCCAGCCTTCCTTTACGATTCGGGATTTGAAGTGGGCGCCTCGCCGGGGCCCCTGGAATTTTCAGCCTCGGTGCTCAGTGGTCAGCAAAGCCATGGCGACAATTATGCCGGCCGGGCGCTAGTGCGTCAGGAGGTGGGCGGCTTGCGCCTGGGGGCGGGCGGTTCGGTATGGCGCCACAATGACCCGGAAGGGTACAAGCGGGCTGTGGGTGGTTTTTGGTACGCCAGCGCCGGCCCCATCACCTGGCTGGGAGAATACGATGAGACGAATCGCCCCGACGGCACCGACAATGCCTGGCGGCTGGGCAATCTGATGGCCCAGGAATTGACCATCAACTGGGCCCGCGGCTGGGACGGTCGCTTTACCTACAGCTTTCAGGATCCAAACCGGGCGGAAAAAACAGGTTCGCGTCACCGCTATGGCGCCGGCGCAGCCTACATGCCCAGGCCCTATTTTGCCCTGCAGTTGATGGGCAATTACTGGGACCTGGAAGAGGGCGCCGATGTTGTCGGCAGCAGCTACTACGAAGCGGAACTCATGATCCATTTCTTCTATTAGGAGGCCCGACATGCAAAGATCAGCTCAAGGATTATTGTTTGCCCAGGGATTATTGTTGGCTCTGGGTTTGTTCGCCTGGCCCGCCGCGGCGTTGGCTGAGCGGTACGAGATCGTGGCTGGCTCCGGCACCGAAGTCGTTTTCAAATCCCGCGCGCCCATGGAAAATTTCGAAGGTAAAACGGGTCAGGTGCAAGGTTGGTTAGAGGCCGACTTGGCAGCCCTGGGTCAAAAAGTCGAGATGGAGGTGTCGGTTGATCTGGCCAGCTTCGACACCGGCAAAGGCAAACGCAACCGGCACATGCGCGAGAATCATTTCGAGACGGAAAAATACCCCCGGGCCGTATTCCGCGGCGGAACAGTCAGTGCTGTTTCCACGCCCAAGCTGCCCGTTGGTGGAGAGGCCACACTGACGCTGACAGGCCAATTGGATCTGCACGGTGTCGCTCGCGAAATGTCTTGCGAAGTTACCCTGAAGCGCCCAGCCGAAGGGGAACTGCTGGTTGAGGCGCGGTTTGAAGTGCTGCTGCCGGATCATCAGATCGAGCGGCCCAAGTTTCTGGTTATGAAATTGGCGGAAGATCAAAAAGTGATCGCCAAGCTGGTTCTGAAACAAGGAGTTCCGAACAAATGACGACCCGACACATCCGGACGGTATTGCTTTTGGCGGCTTTGTTGCTGGCGGCCGCGGGTTGCAGCGACAATGGCACCGACCCGATGGTCGGCGGTGGCGGGGGCACAACCGTTTCTTTTGCCGCGGACCTGCAACCGATCATTGGGGCGCGTTGCCTGAATTGCCACGGTGCGGGCGGCTTTGGCGGATTGGACCTCACGACGGCTGTGGCCTGGGACAACCTTGTGGGCATCGAAACAACCAGTTACGCGCCCCAGCAACGGGTGGTGTCGGGCAATCCGGAGCAGTCGGTGCTGTATCTCAAGTTGACCGGCGATGCGAGTGTTGGCAATCGCATGCCTCAGGGCGGAACCCTGAATATTGACGAATTGGAATTGTTCCGAATTTGGTTGCTGGTGCATGGTCAGGGGCTGAGGAACAACGGATTAGAATACAGAGTGATAACATTGGTCAGGGAGCAAACATGGCTTTGCCTATGTGGGCGATGTTTATGCAAAAGGTTTATGCTGATAGCAC
>JADGEP010000029.1:5779-17446 GCA_016744275.1 Candidatus Krumholzibacteriia bacterium
TTCTGGAATAAACCGGCATCCGGCCGGGTAGGTGTTGGCAGAATTGCCATGCGAAACCATCAGCCAGAGGAGCCCACATGAGCGCCCATTCTCCGCTTCCGATGTACGAGGAAGTTCTGTTGCTGGCCTTGGATGACGACAAGGGTACGACCGAATTTGGTGCCATGTACACCAACGGCATGGGTGGGGCTATCCTGGCCGAATTGGTTTCCCTGCAGGCGGTGAAGATTGCCGACGATAGGAAAAAAACGGTCACTGCGGTGGCTGGAGCTGTAGTCAGTGACCCGATACTCGGCGAAGCCTTTCAGTTGATCCAGGGGGCGAAGAAGCCCAAGAAGGCTGGCGACTGGGTGATGAAATTTTCGGGGTTGAAAGATCTGAAGGACCGCACGGCGCGGCAGTTGGTGGCCAAGGGTGTGCTGAGTGAAGAGACGGGCACGATTCTCAAGATTTTCAAGCGGACCATTTTCCCGGAAGCAGACGGCGGCCCGGAGCGCGCCTTGATCGCCCGGATGGAAGCGGCCATTTTCAGCGACACACCAAACGTTGACCAGCGCACGGTGATCATCATCGCTCTGGCTGAGGCGACCAGTTTATTGTCCGGCGCCATCGATAAGAAACGCCTGAAGCAGCGTAAGGAACGCGTGAAACAACTGGCCAACGGCGAAGTCGTGGGCGAGGCCACCAAGGAAGCTGTGGCGGCCATCCAGGCGGCAATCATGGTCGCGACGATGGTGCCGATTATGGCGGCGGCCACTTCTGCGACGAACTAGATCCTGCCTTTTTGAACATTGAGGTGCCTTTCGGGGGTGTGGAGGTTATCTTCCTGCCACGGTTGGGGCGCCTCCGGGGCGCAATGGTCTGAAGCAGGCACATCGTCCGAAGGAACTCCCATGTCAGCCCCCATTGAACTGCGTTTGGCCACCAGCGACGAAGACGTCCTGAAGGTGATGGTCGTGCGCGGCATTGTCTTTATCGAAGAGCAGAAAGTCGACTGGGAGGGCGAAATCGACGAGTTTGAGAACGAGTCGGTGCATTTTTTGGGCGAAGTTGAAGGGCAACCGGTGGCCAGCGGTCGCTTGCGCTTTCTGGATGATGGGCGCACAAAGGTTGAGCGCATCGCGGTGCGTCCGGTCTGGCGAGGTCACAGCTACGCCCGCGACATGGTGCGCTTCATGCTCGACCACGCGGCCGCTCAAGGGGCCCGGCGCTATGTTATGCATGCCCAGGTGCACCTGCAGAAATTCTACGAGGATTTTGGATTCCACCGCGAAGGCGACATCTTCGTGGAGTGCGGAATCGACCACATCACCATGGTTCGCGAGGACGACTAGCTCATGCTTGAATATCAACGCAACGGCGAATTTTTTGCCCAGGTGGCCGGCGGCATCGAAGATCTGGCGGCTATCGAACTGGAGTCGCTGGGGGCCAAAAATTTGAAAGTCGGCATGCGGGGCATCGGGTTCACCGCCTCGCTGCAGGACTTGTACCGCATCAATTATCGCGCTCGTCTGCTGACGCGAGTTCTCGCCCCCCTGGTCAGGTTTGAAGCCCGCACACCCGAGCAGTTGTACCTCGGCGCCAAACAGGTGGATTGGACCCGCATTTTTCGCCTCGACCAGACATTTGCGGTTTTTGGCAACGTCTTCCGCAGCGACATCGACCACAGCCAATTTGCAGCCTTGAAGGTGAAGGATTGCGTGGTGGACATGTTCCGCAAGCGCTACAAGAACTCGCGCCCCAACGTGGATTCGAAAGATCCGGACCTGTGGATTTCGGTGCACATTCACGAGAACAACGCGACCATCAGCCTGGACTGTTCGGGCGGATCGCTGCACCGGCGGGGCTATCGCCAGCACGCGGTCGAGGCGCCGATGATGGAAACCCTGGCCGCGGCCGTATTGGATTTTGCCGGCTGGGAGGGCAAGCGCCGCTTCTACGACCCGATGTGCGGTTCGGGTACCATGATCAGCGAGGCCTGGTTGAAGGCGGGCAATATTCCACCCGGAACCCTGCGCAAGCATTTTGGTTTCATGATGCTTCCGGATTACGATCGCCGCGACTGGATCAAGGTGAAGTTCGAAGAAGACAACAAAATCAAGATCGTGCGCGGGGGATCGATCCGCGGCAGTGACGTCAACCCCAAGGCCGTCGAAATGACACGCAACAACAACGCGCGCATTCCTGATGGCGACGAACTGCGGGTGCGCACCCTCGACTTCCGGGATATCGAGAAGATCGAAGACTCCCTCATCGTGTGCAATCCGCCCTATGGCATCCGGATGATGAAGGACGATGATATGGGCGCGTTCATGAAGGATTTGGGCGACTTTCTGAAACAACGATGCAAGGGCAGCGATGCTTTCCTCTACCTGGGTGATCCGGAATTGGTGAAACTGATTGGTTTGAAGGCGGCGTTCAAGAAGCCCCTGCGCAACGGCGGATTGGATGGGCGACTCGTAAAGTATGAACTGTATTAGGCAGCGCTTGATGTTCGGCAAATCCAGCGCCCTGGGCTTGGTCCTGGGCGCAGTCCTGTTTTATGCCGGAACCGATGCCTCCGCTTTTTCCGGTAAGCAAACTCCCCGAGCCACCACCGTGACGCCGATCGTTTTGGAACTGGAAGGACCACTGGGCGACCCTCAGGCTGAAGTTTCGGGCATGACCTGGAAGGGCGATACCCTGGTGGTTTTGCCTCAGGACCCGACTCTCTTTGCGGGCGAGGACCAGCTGGGGTTTTTCGTGATGTACCGCGACCAGTTGTTGGCGGCCATTGACGATCCGGCCCGTCCGATCCTGCCCAAGCAGGTGCAATGCCTGGCGCCCGAGTTGAGCGACCTCGTGCGGGGATTTGATGGCCTCGAGGCCATGGGCCTGATGGGCGACCGCTGTTACATGACCGTTGAGGCCAAGGAAGATACGGTCATGGCGGGCTACCTCGTTTGTGGCCAGGTCGACATGGTGAACAACGAAGTGGTCATGGATCTGACCAAGCTGACCAGTATTCCCATGGGCCTGAACCTGCCGAACATCGCCGAAGAATCCATCATTGTCGATGGCCGGCGGGTGATCACCATCAGCGAGGCCAATGGCGCCAACGTGAGTCCATCGCCGGTGGGCAAGGTGTTCAACGACGCCATCGAATATCAGGGCACGATCCCTTTTCCCCGCATCGAATACCGCGTCACAGACGCCACTCGCGTGGATGAAGACGGCCACTTCTGGGTGTTGAATTATTTTTTCCCTCCGGAACGCGAGAAATTGAACCCGGATGTGGATCCGGAACTGGTGCGCTTTGGCGGCCTGGAATCATACGACCCGGAGGCGTGCGTCGAGCGATTGTTGGAGCTGCGCATCGAGGGCGACCGCATCGTGCGCACCGATACACCGCCGGTGAATTTGGCCCTGTTGCCGGACAACGAGTGCCGCAACTGGGAGGCTGTGGTGCGGTTCGAGGGGCGAGGATTCCTGCTGATGACTGACAAGTATCCGGGCACGTTGATGGCGTTTGTGCCCTACTCTTTTGATCACTAGTGGTGGCGCTGAATGCACTCCCAAGGAGCGATGATGACGGATTTTCCCAAGGACGACATCGTGGTATTGGTGAATCGGGACGGGATGGGGCAGGCCGATGCGGAATTGAGCCACAAGCTGTTCAAGACCTGGCTGAACATGTTGGACCTGGATGACCGCCTGCCGCGCACGATCTGTTTTTACGCCGAGGGTGCCCGGATGGCCTGCACGGGATCGCCGGTGCTGGAAGAGTTGGCCTCACTGACTGAAAAAGGCGTCGAGTTGATCGTCTGCACGACGTGCTTGAATCACTACGGGATACTGGACTCTCTGGCGGTGGGCACAGCTGGTGGGATGAAAGAAATTGTTGAAGCGCAATGGTCTGCTGGCAAGGTTTTGACGCTGTAGGGGCAGCTGCGGCAGTGGGGCTCAAGAACCGAAGACTCTGGCCGATAACCCTCCCATGAGAAATGCCGCCCGATGAACTCGATTGAGGAGGGAAATCCGTGAAGTGTCCCGCATGCAGCAATGCCATGACCGAAGTCAGTATCCAGGATATCAACGTCGACGTTTGCCAGGACGGCTGCGGTGGCGTGTGGTTTGACTGGTTCGAATTGAAAAAAGTTGATGAGCCCCACGAGGCCATCGGCGCTGATCTGATGCACGTGAATCGCGACCCAAACGTGGAGTTGAACCACGACGGGAAACGCAATTGTCCCCGCTGCGAAGGCATGCCGATGCTGAAGCACTTTGCCAGCACCAAGCGCGAAGTCGAAGTGGATGAGTGCCCCAATTGCGCGGGCTTCTTCCTGGACCACGGCGAGCTGAACGGCATCCGCGATCAGTTTGAAACCGAAGAGGAACGCAAGCAGGCCGCCGACGCCGTTTTTGCCGACCTGTTCGATGAAGGACTGGACGCCATCTCGGCCGACAGCGATGAAAAATTGGAGCGCGCCCAGGGCGTGGCCCGCATGTTCCGCTTCCTATTGCCCAGCTATTGGCTGCCCGGCAAGCAAAAGTGGGGCGCCTTCTAGGCCTACTAACATTGCGACCTGATTGCGAAGCAACCTCCTTCGGCCAAGAGTCGGGGGAGGTTGCGGTCTTTGGGGAGTGACATTAATCTGAAGGCACTGCTCAGGCGTCACGTTGAGGGAGACTTCTCGAGCGGCTCATCACACCATCAATCCGGGACGCGAATTTTGTACACCGACTGCTACGACGGAAACAATCCTGCCAAAGGCAAGTTCACGCTCAGCGAGGTGACCGACCTGGACCAGCCGTGTCAGCACGATACGGTGCGGCCCTGCGACATCAAAGGCATCCTGCACAGCCACAGTCGCTGGACCGATGGTGCCCATTCCCTGGCTTCGATGGTCGAAACGGCCCACGAAATCGGTTTGGAATACCTGGGTGTCAGCGATCATTTCATGAGTGAGAACCACCAGGATGGCTTGGATTTGGACGCAGCGCGGGTGCAACGCCAGGAAGTGAACCGGTTGCGCGAAAAATTCGAGGGATTCGACATTTTTCAGGGTATCGAGATCGATACGAATGCCGACGGATCCTTGCCGGTGGATGATGCGACCTTGGACATGTTCGACTTCGTGATTGCGGCTTTTCCGGAAAACGGAAACCACGATCCGGAAGCGATGGTGCGGCGCGTGGTGACTGCGGCCGCCAACCCGAAGGTCACGATTTTAGGCAAGCCGGTGGGGGATTTCATGCTGCGTGGCTGCGAAGGACTGGCCGATATGGAAACAGTCCTGAAGGCGGCCGTTGCCGGGAGCAAGGCGGTCGAGATCGACGCCAATCCCAATTGTCCGGAAATTGATTGGACCTGTTGCCGGATGGCGCAGGAATTGGGCGTCTACATGATCATCAGCCCCAACGCCCACCGGGCGGCGCGGTTGGTGGACATCCGGCACGGGGCCCAATTGGCCCATGATGCGGGCCTCATTTGTGGTTGGATTTTAAATACGAAGAGCAGCACCCAATTGCGTGGGTATCTTGGTATATAGCTGACAGTTTTTATAGTTGATCGACGGTCTCCGCTTTTGCGTCAAACACATTCCATTTGTCCAACATGCCATGCAACATGTCGCGGGTGATCGGCTTGCTCAGGAAGTCGTTCATGCCCGCGGCAAAGCACGCCTTGCGGTCGCCACTGAGAGCGTTGGCGGTCATGGCCACGATGCTGATGTTGCAGGCGGGCGCGGGCAGAGCGCGGATGCGCCGGGTGGCTTCGTAGCCATCCATGACGGGCATCTGGCAATCCATCAGCACCAGGTCGTGTTCGTTGCGACGGGCCATGTCGACGGCTTCGACACCGGTGGCGGCCACATCGACACGGCAACCGAGCATGCGCAGCATCGCCACGGCGACCTTCTGATTGAAGGGATTGTCTTCGGCCAACAAAATGCGCGGTCCCTGGTCGGGGTCGGCGTCGAGGTTGACTTCCGAAGGGGCCGGCAGGCTGGGCGCCATGGCGGCGGGCACGGATATGCTGCGTCCGGCCAGCAGGTCTGACAGATGATTCAGGCGCACAGGCTTGCTGAGTCCACCATCGAGGCCCAGGTTGGCCAGGTGCTCTTCCTTGTGCAGGCTGGAGATGTTGTAGAGCATGACCACCTGGGGTCTTTCAGCAGGCGATACGTTGTCGAGCCGGGATTTCAGCTGCGGCAGATCGCGGTCAACGAAGCTTTGATCGATCAGTACGAGCGTCCAGGCTTCGTCAGCCGGGGCGTTGTCGATGGCTTCGGTGGCGGCTTTGCAGCCAACGGCAACCCGGCAGGAATGGCCCAAGGTGCGCACTTGTTCAGACAGAACTTCGCCACTCAGTTCGTGGTCGGTGGCGACCAATACGCGGTGCGCTGTGGCCGCCGGAGTCGGTGCCGGTTGCAGGTCGCAGACCGCGGGCTGCAGGGGAATGGTGAAGCTGAAAGTGGTGCCGTGACCGACATCACTGGTGGCGGTGATTTCGCCTTCCATCAATTTCACCAGATGCTGGCTGATGGACAAGCCCAAGCCGGTGCCACCGAAACGTCGAGTGGTGCCCGCCTCGGCCTGGGTGAATTTTTCGAAGATGTGATCCAACGATTTTTTTTCAATGCCGATGCCGGTGTCGGCGATGCGGAAACAGAGATCCAGCTTGCCGTCCTGCTCGCCCACCGGTTCGATGTTCAGGTAAATGTGACCCTGCTGGGTGAATTTGGCGGCGTTGTTGAGCAAATTGGTCAGCACCTGGCGCAGGCGCCCGGGGTCGAGCATCAATCGTGACGGCACACCTGGCGCCAGGCGGCACACCATGTCCAGGCCCTTGGCTTGGGCGGTGAAGGCGATCTGGGTCACGGTTTCTTCGACGAGGGTGTGCACATCGGTGTCGACGACGTCGAGTTCGAGCTGGCCGGCCTCGATCTTGGAGATGTCCAGGATGTCATTGATCAGCGTCAAAAGGGTGCCACCAGACATGCGGATCATGTCCAGGTATTGCTGTTGGCGCGGGTTGGGGTCCATGTCCTTGAGCAGATCAGCCAGCCCGATCACGCAGTTCATGGGCGTGCGGATTTCGTGGCTCATGTTGGCCAGGAATTCGGACTTCGCCTTGTTGCTTTCTTCGGCGGCGCCCAGGGCTTCGGCCAGGGCTTTTTCAGCCCGTCGCTGCTCGCTGATGTCGATCGAAACGCCGAGCACCTGATCGTTGAGGCCGAGCATGGAAGTCAGCGGCGTCTTGATGGAATTGATCCAGATGTCGGCGCCGTCATCGCGGGTGGCGACGGTTTCCAAGAGCTCGTTGGGATGCCCTAAAGCCAGCGTGTCTTGGTCTTCCCGGATCCATTCTTTGCACTGCTGGATGTCCGGGTGCACGTCCATCAGGTGCCGGCCTTCGATTTCGTGAACCTGCCGACCATAGAACTCGGCCACGGCCTGGTTCACGAGGGTGAAGCGGCCCATGGTGTCGCGGGCAAAAATGAAATGAGGGATGGAGTCGATGACAGTGCGCAGGTAGCGCATCTCCACGCTGAGACCTTTGGCGTAGAAGGAATTCACATAGTCGATGCCCAAGCCTGTGGCTGGCACGAGCCAGGAGAACCAGCGCAAGAGGTTGGCGATATGGAACGTATTGTCGACCACCGTTTGGGCCGAGAAGATCAGTAAAGCGTTGGCCGCTATCTGGGGAATGAAGGCTGCCAGAACGGCATGACCGAAGAACCGCAGACGGTGATGACGCAGTTCTTTGTACAGCATGGTGACCGCAGTGCAGAACAGGCCAAAGGCGATGAGGTTGATTTCGGAATGGCCCAACGGTGGCGGCAGAATTCGATTCACCATGGTCAACCACGACAAGGCAAGAATGGCGACGCCGGGAAGCAGCAGCTGAGCCAGGGCCAGGCGCCGGCTGGAAGGGTGTCCCCACCGGATCACCGTCAGGCCCAGGACCGCGATGGCGGCACTGCTGAGACGGCCAATGACGATGGTATTCATGATTTCGTCGAAGAAGGAGATGTTGCCGTCGGGCATGATGTTGCCGCGCACGACGTGAACAGCGGCGGCGACTCCACCGAGGCTGAGGGCCGTTCCCAAGAGTACAGAAAAGCGTGCGGCATTGGCGCGGTAGTTGAGAATGGTCAGTAGGGAGATCAGAAGGGTGAATGCCAAAGTCACCAGGTCCAACTGCAGCATCACGTCGCCGATAATCAGGCCCGCAAAATGAGTGCCGGGGCCGCCTTGAATCGGCGAAGTGAAATTGAACCCGATCAGGCCCAAAGTGGGCGGAATGAGGGTCATGACCAGAATGACACCGAGAAAGAGAACAAGATACGGTTTCGAATTGCGAAGCTTTTTCACAGTAGTCCGTTTCACCCGTGGTCAAGGGGCTGGCTGGGGCCCGATCATTCGGCCCAGATTAAGTGCATATAGGTTCTCAAATGATCGGCCGCCAGAGAGTTAACTTGAACGGGGGATATCTTTTTCTTCGGTTGTCATCAGGAGAGCAATTGTCTCCTTCGGGCGACCCTTTGTAGCTGACGGATTGATGAAAAACCTCGTTTTAGGCTGTAACCGGCTTCTGGAGCCCGCCGTCTTGGTAGGGCAAGAATCTTGCTGTGATCTGGGCAGCCCGAAGCCGAAACGCGGGCCGGCGTCAGAATCAGGCGGGATCCGAAAAATTGAGTCGGAATTTGACCACGGGATCCGGGTTCGAGGTTGCTGAACGGGGCCAGGTGTTTCAGAGTGTTTCAGGGTGTGCCATGGGTCGAGGTGATACGGGTCGGGGCGATTCGCAGTCTCGACCCATGGTCCAATAATGCGGGGGATGAGAAATATGACGTTGCGTATTCGGGCGCTTTGCGCCCTGTGTGTATTGCTGGTGGCGCCGGTGTTGGTGACAGCCCAAACCGATATCGAAGACTGGTCCAACGTGCGGCGGTCCGCCAACCTGGACAGCCTGCTGCTCGGTGGCCAGGGAGTGGTGCTGGCCTTTGAAGACACGTTCAGTTTTGACCCCGGCAGCCCCGATACGGTGCTGGTTTCGGCGCCGCGAGTGACGGTTGAAGATGTGATCGCGGCCATCGGTCGCCGCATGGAATACGACAATTACCGCATGGCCGATGTGGAATACACGACCCTCATCACTCAGGTGATTCGCGACGAACCGGGTGTCACTGGGGGCGACTATGAAGTTGAAGAATACGCCCTGCGCTATCACGAAGGCGGCGAGGAGGGCGAGCACGTGGTCAAGCTGTGGGAGCGCAGCCGCAAGTTCGAAGACTTTGAAATGGTGGAAGAAGAAACCGACGAAGAGATGAAGGCCGAGTTCGTGCCCATGCAGGAGCGGGTCATCGAGGCGATGCCGTTTTCGCCCGGTGGTGCGGGGCGCTACAACTACACGATTCTGGACCGCCAGTTGGTGGGCAACAACCTGATCTATAAAATCGGGTTCGCCCCCAAGAGCCGCTTCGAAGCGCTGCCCTCGGGCACCATCTGGGTCGACTATTCCAATTGGGTGCTGCGCAAGGTCGAGGCCGAAATGACCGGCGCGGTGCCGTATCCGATGTTCCTTGAATCGGTGCCTGTGTACCGGTTGAGTCAGGAGCGCTTCGGCGAATTCTGGTTCCCGACCGAAATGTACATGCGCATCAACCTGCGGGCCGTGCCGTTGTTGCCGATTCCGGACAACATCGAAGTGCGGGTCAGTCTGCGGGATATCGTGATCAATGGTCAGCCCCGCAGTCCCCAGGACACTGCGCCGGGCACGGGCATGGCAGACATCTCGGCTGAAGACATCGCCGCGGGCTTCTGGCTCAGTGTAGAGGCCAATGACGATTCCCTCTCGGCCTATTGGGGAGAAATCGGCGACGAGTGGGAAGAAGACATCTCCAGTGAAGCGATTCCCGTGTCGTTAACAGGCGCCAAGGTGGACTCGCTGACCGTATTGGGGATCAACGAATTGCTGGAATTGCGCGAAGGCAGCATGTGGCGGGTCGAACGAAATCTGGTGACTCCGCCTGATTTCAATCGCGCCCAGGGTTTCGCGCCACGAGTGGGGTTGTCCCTGAAAAAGCTGGGTCCGGATAATCCGCGATTGGACCTGTACGTCGGATACGCGTTGGGCAACAAACGGTCGGTATTTGGTGGCGAGTTGGATCTGCCGCTGGTGCGGTCGCGCTGGAATCTGGCGGGCCCGGCGGCTGATGGCCGTGAGTACCGCGGCGCGCAGTATCAGCTGTTGACCCTGCGGCTGGCTGGCCGCAAAGACAGCGCTCTTTTTGGAGGCGATGACCGCCGCCATACGCGGGCGGCGTCGGCCCTCTTTTATGGCAGCGACCCCAATCATTATTACGAAGAGCGGGGCCTGGATGGCGACCTGCACCTGCGGTTGTCGCGTGGGCTGGTGGTGCGAGCCGGTGGCGGGTTCACCGAGCACCGGGCCTGGAGCCAGAGCACGGATTGGAATGGGCTGGGCCGCTCATTGCGACCCGCGGGAAACATGGCGGCCGACTATCTGGACGATAAGTTCCTGCGCACGGGCCTGGATTGGCAGTGGGGTGCCTTGGCCCTCGACGGTGATGTGACCTGGCACGAGCTGGAAGATGCGGCCGGCGCCGAGGTCTCTTTGCGGGAATATCGGGTGGCCGGTTCTCTGGACCTGCTGGACAAATTTGGCAACCAGTGGTTGTTGCGCGGGACCCACCGCGAATTCGACCGTACCGCCCCGGTGCAGTGGAAAACCTGGTTGGGCGACTACGGAACCTTGCGCGGATTTGGCGCCGGCGAATTGACAGGCGATGCAGGTGCCCATGCATCGTTGGATGGCCGCTTCGGCTTCGATCTGTGGCGCGCGGCCAAAGTGCCGTACCTGAAGAATTGGGGCCTGCAGCCCATTGGGTTTGTGGATTGGGGCAAGACCTGGAATGTGGGAGATGATTTTGTGGGGCCGGTGGATGCGGCGGAAGGCGCCCAGGATTGGCGCATGGACGTGGGATTTGGCTTCGGCAAACGGTTTGATATTCCGGGCCTGGGCGAATTCAGGAATGTGCGGGTCTATGCGGCGCACCCGGTGGCTGAAGGGCGCGGAGACGGCGGTTGGCGGTTTTTATTGGGGTTTGAGAAGTGATCTGGAGTCGCCAACCTCATGAATGAGGCCCTAATCGCCTCTGAAGAGGGCCAATCGGCGTTTGGTTTTTGTTGTATTCTGAGATCCAGTTTCCTTGACGGGCACTTCAACAGGACCTATATTGCGCTTTCGTCCAAGGCTGGCAAGCCGGTGCCTCGTTGTGCTGTATTGTGGCTTGGACACCAGATCAGGTTCCTCGGTAGCTCAATGGTAGAGCATTCGGCTGTTAACCGAAATGTTGTAGGTTCAAGTCCTACCCGAGGAGCCAATCTCTTCTTTGCGAAATCTGAGAGATCAGAGACGCAATCCACCACAGCGGCTTTATATTGCTGTGTTGGCGAGAATGCGCGAACAACGCCCAAGGGCCGGTTCGCAGAAAGAGTATCTGACGGGGATTATATTTAGAGTTTGGCACCGCCCATGTTCGACACCTCCTCAGACACTCAGAGATTCTCACATTCCGTGCCTATCGTTTGCCGCTGGTTAACAGCCGCGATGGCGCAGCAGATTCTCCCGATAGTCGGGAGATGGGGTTCGATGAT
>JADGEP010000002.1:0-32070 GCA_016744275.1 Candidatus Krumholzibacteriia bacterium
CCAGTGAGCATATCATTTCTGCTATTGAGTCGGCGCCATACCCGCAAACGTCGTATCAAACCGAAATCGGAAACCCGGCTCTTCGGCGGTGGGTCGCATTGCCGTGGGGAGCCCAGGTCACAATGGGAGGAGGACCACCTCCACATGCGCCGAAGATGGAGTTTGAAGTGGAGTTCGAATTGGCCGACGGAATATACAATCAGTTGAATTGGTCAATGCCTTCGAGCTACGCCAGCTTGCTTTCAGCAATGAAAGCGGCGATGCGCACCGAATTGAAAGGTGATTGGAGCAATATGATGTGCGTGCGCAACAATTTCAATCTTGATTTGGACCGAGATCAACGGGCGATATGTTGGCGACTTGAGTCAAGCACTCAACCGCCAGGGCCCGTTCCGGGAATTCTATTTCCCAGCTATTGGGTGAAACTATCCGACCTGGATATCGACGTAGACTTGTGTGGAAATTTGATCTAGAGGTCCTATCAGACGTGAGGAATCATCGTGCCAAATCCTGAAGGTGCATCTCATTCGACCGACCCGGTGGCCGCCTGCCCCGTTACTCGCCCAATTCCTTTTGTGCATCCGATTTACTATCCCAATGACGCGGGGGAGTCTTGGACCAGGGACAGCAATGGTGACAGTGTCAATGACCTGGAACGATGGACATTGCTGGCGGAACCGACTGTGCGTACAAGTGGGAGCCCCTTTATCAAGCTGACGCCCGCTTCTCCGGTAAAAGTCGGAACCGATATACAGCTGTGTGTCACCTGCCGAAATTCGGGTTGCACCGATGCATATGTCGGTTTCGCGACGATTCAACTTTGTGCAGTGGGAACTGAGCTGCCCTGGGATTTGATCACCGTTGCTGATTCCATTCCCATGCGCCGGGAATCTGGTGATGTGATTTCATGGCCGGCCGAAGGTCAGGATCTTTTAGTTGAGGACCCGGTAGCGGGCTGCTCCGGATTGTTCACTTGGTACTACCGGTTTCATGCCAAAGAATCGTATGAGGGTCACCGTTGCCTATTGGTGACAACTTGGGGGTTCCCCGGCACCGACGGCCCGATGCCCTATCCGGAAAATGGGCGCCCGCACCCAGTGAAAGACCGCCATGTCGGGCAGAGAAACATGACCTTTCTGCCACTGGATCGAACGGAACCAGGGTCGGACGAGGGCTTCAGAACGGACGCCTCCACTCGGGGATTGCTGCCCGGTGAGACAAGAACGGCCACTTTTCCTGAGGTGCCGTCGGGGCGAGGGGCTTTTGCTTTTTGGATCGGAAACCGCAGCGCCGAAGACAATCGATATCGAATCGGCATGCGCTTGATCGGCCCTGCAAGCGCACAGGGCGAACTATTGGATGAAGACTGGAATGAAAAAAATGCTGCCGAGTCTTGGTTGGCCAGCGCTCGCCTTTTGGCGGTGGCGCCGAGTGGTGAAGGTGAAGTCAGCAGCTTTTCCATGGAAACAGCGGCGCTGAGTATGCAAGGAGGCGAGTTCAGGGCCGTTGGGCTTCAATACCGACTAGGTGATTTCGAGCGGCCCTTTTTGGTCGAAATCGAGCAGGTTCGTTTGGGGCCTGAAAATGAAGTGATCGGGGAGTTGCAGATATTGTTTGGTTAGTCCCTGTTTCAGCCGCAACTAGAAGGCGCTGCCAAGTCACACTAGAACGGGTTTCGTTGCCCATTTCCTATTCCCCCGGATCAGTCACCCAACTCTCAATTCCCACAACGGTATCAGTCTGCGCCTCACAGATCTCAATGCAGCTCCCCACCTCACCTTTGCAAGCCACGACCTGGGCGACATAGGAACTCTTGTAGAATCGCGAAACGAGCTCAGAGATCTTATTCCACGAAAAAACGAAAGAAATAATAGCAACTGCGGGCAGGGAAAATAGCGCTGCGTCCCCAATTTTAAGTTCGAAAAACAACCCTCCCATGCCGATTTTTTGAAAGATTCCAATGACGCTTGGGGCCAGACCAATCAGCCCAAGGCCCACCACCGCCGCAACCTTCCAATAGACCAGTCGCAATTCTTTGACAGTAACGGCGACAGCTATTTTGGATTGAGGTACTGCTGCCGGCCCGATGCGATAGAGAAGACCAATTTCCATGGGGCCTTCGTTCTTGGGAAACTTGAACGTATTGCGGCCGGTTCGGTAGGGCCCATCAACTTCAATGTCGTCTCCAAAGAGGAATTCCACGACCGCGGGCCTATTCTTCGCCGTAAGGCGCAGTGCCCTGTTCACGAAAACAGCATCACCCGGGTGGGCCTTTTTGGGCCAAGCCAGTCGCTCTACGTGGCACATGTGAGCTCCTTTATATCAGTCGATTATTGCAATGTCGTCTTCTTCTGGGCTGTGATAGACAACACCGGCCGGGTAGTTGGATGGAACGGTTCTGATCGAATCCGACAAGAGTGGGTGCATTGCACAAACACTCTTTTCATTGGGCTCAAGAAACCCGGGAACGTTGTATTCGAAATCAGTCATGTAATAGCGCTTTTGATTGCCTTCGGGTTCTTCCCATTCGTGAGCAGGGAGATTGACCACGCCCATCAGCCCGCTTCGCAGAAGCACCCGAATCATATCCTCCAGCAACAGGTCCTTTCGGCTCCCTTCGTAGCGGCTATAGACCCTTTTCATGCATTCCCTGAGTGCTGGGTAGTGGATGATTTTTGGCTCGTTTTCCATGACATGACGAATCAAATCAGAAAGATTAGTCGCCCACCTCAAGCCTGGCGGGATCCCAAATACGGCGAGGCTGTCCGTCATCAATTGCATCAGGTTTCCGGTGGAATGAAGCCCAGTGACAATGGCGGACTCAGAGAGAATAGGAAGCGCCGAGTCTTCCAGCATGCACTGAACGATGTAGTTCATGCTGCTCAGGATCTCTCGGGGGCGTTTTTGGGTATGACGAATGAGGTAAGCTGCTGAATCTTCATTCCATCCGAGCAGATTCGTGATCTCGGGTACAGCAAACAATTGCCACACGTGATCCCGGTACACCTTGTTGCCCAGCAACTTCTCTTGTTTGATTCTTGAAACCGTTTCCCGTACGCGGTGTCCCAATTCAAGGGCATGGGGGATGTCTTGCCCCTTTTTGAGAAGAAATCCTGAATACCGCAGGGCGATAAACTCGATCAATTCGGAGTAGTGCCAATCCAGGGTGACCGTCTGGGCGCGATACTTCATTTCTTTTTCAAGGAAGACGTACGGGGTCAATTCAGCGGGAAGGAAACACTTCAGGTGAACATTCGGCCCGCCGACCTCCTTTTCGTGAAAACGCGACACTGCTCGACATAGCCCACGGTAAGGAGCAAGCTGAATCTCATCCGGGGCGTACCGTTCTCTGGTATCAATCGAAATAAACAGGCTGTTGTCGCGCATGATATCCGTTGTCAGCGACCAGATTCTTTGTGGCGTTCCTTCTTCTATCAAGCCCTGAAGGCGACCGGAAAATACGACCAAGGCATTGGGGCCCGCCGTACAGGCCAGCAGCTCGTTCATGATTCTATCGTAGGCAATACGGGGTGGTTCTTGAATTGCTCCATTGCCATCTTCGAGGAAAGACTTGATGGGTTCCAGGGTCTCGGCCGGCGTGCCGTCTTCTTGGGCAATTTTGTATGCGGAACTTGTCACACAGATATTTATCAAATATGACCATATCCGATCATATATGTTGATGACGTTTGCGACTGGCAGCGTAAAGCCACCGTTCAGAGAAATGATGGACGTCAACAGTTGATCGTGTAAGTCGCGGTAGTATTCTTCTCGGAGGTAGATCGTGCTGCGAAACCCACCTCTCTGGGCCATCCAATATGAGACAGCAGACTTTCCTGCACCGCGTCGACCACATACGAACGGATAATCCGTTGTCATGGCCAGCTTGTTCTTCTCAGTTGTGACAAAATTTGCGAGAAGAAACGTCGATTTTTCATGGTTCGAATCCGAACTCAAATTCCCAAGATGAGGAACCATATCTTTGGCATCGCGCATTCGTCCCCGCATAGTCTCTCCAGTCATGTTTTGCGGGTGCAAATATACAGCTTTTCGTAGGGCTATGTTGCTGACCCAATGGGTCCGGTGTCCCAGTTCCTGCATTTGTCGCAGCGGTTTGGGAAATTACAAAAAGAGAAACTGTATTTTGCGCCCTAAAACGGTCTTGCTACTGGGTGTGTTTATAAATATGCAATTCAAAGCAGCGCCCTCTATAGGCTAATCATGGAGACATTGTACCATGTTATCGCGCTGTTTTTTTAGAAAATTCGATTCTCAACCGACAATCTTGAATCAATCTCAACGATCTTCCTTCTCACCAGCCCCCCAAACCTCGCCAACGGTCTGACAAAGAGCCGCCGCATCCTCCGCAAATCCCCCCTCAATAGAACTCTTGCGAGCCAACCCATCCATCACAACCGGATAAAGCACCCGCGCCATCAAATCAATCTTCCGATCCCCATACCAAGGACGACTCCACTTGAACCGCTTCGGTTCAAACCGCCGCCTGAACTCCACATTGCCCAAAACCGCAGCCAGAGGCTCCTCCAACACATCCAACCGACCAACTGACCGCCACGTATCCGGACAAGCAGCCAATACCACGTCACTAACCAAACGCTTCTGCTCAGGGGACTGCATCGCCGAAATCACATGCACAGCTTCGTGAACAACAACATCGGCATTGGACATCGTTTCACCTTCATACGGCCGCACACGCAACAGAAGGTAGGGGCCATTCGGATTCGCAACAATGCGGTCTGCATCGGGCCACCACACGTACAGAGCCGTGAACGTCGTGCTATCAGAAACACCAAAAAACCCAGAAATTTCATTCAAATAAGAACCAACACCCTCGGCCTCGAGAACCTGGCGAGTCCGTTCCAGTGATGACGCCACCAAGGGCTCGGTCGAGCCGGTAATCCGTTCCATCCGATCAGAAAAATGCGCGTAGAATGAGCGCAGGAAATCGACCTCGTCCGGATCGACAATTTGCTGCAACCGCTGGAACGATTCTTCCAAGGTTGCCGAGCCGTAGAACGCATAGGCAACGGGATCCGCATTCAACACCGCCCTGTCGGTGAACAAGCCACTCCGGTTCGCCGTGGGGCTGTCGTTTTCCTGGCCTGTCTTGTCATAGTAGCGGTTGCGAATTTGAGCGTACTCTGCAAACAACAGCGAATCCGCCGGTGCGATTTCGAACGAATCAACCCATGCCTCTCGGTAGGCCAATTCCGTATAACCTGGCCACCATTGGCTGACGTTGTCCATCAATTCGAAGGCATCGGCGGACCGGCTATAACGCACCTCAATTTGCACACCGGCAGCCGCCAGGTTGAACATGAATGCCACCGTGATGAATGTCAGAATCGCAAGGCGCATCAAGATTTCTCCGTGATTAAATCGAAATTGCACGCCCGTTTTCGGCGCAGGTCTATACTACAGCCACTGTACTCTTTCTCAGAAATCCGACAAGAAAATAGAGGGCTTCGGGGCATCTGCCCCCTTCGAATAAAAAAACCGGGTGATCGAATAAAAAAACCGGGTGATCGAATAAAAAACCGGGGGAGATTTTCATTCCCTCAAAACATCCCTAAGACCAGGAGTTCCGACGACACCCATTCCGGTACGCTCCTTCACCGCCACTGTCAATGCATTGGAGCCGCCGTGAAAAACCCACTTCTGCATACAGCCCTCTTGGCCACCTTCCTGGCCTTCAACACTCCCACCACCGCCCAACCCTCCCTAACCGAATCCTTCACCACCACAACCTACCAATACCAACCCACCACCCAACAACCCAACTGGAACACCACCACCGCCCAACTCCACCTCAACCCTTTCACCTCCTCCCTGGCCGGCCAAGCCGCCGCCCCAGGCAACCTCCGCCACATTGCCACCCACGGCCGCTACGCCTACCTCGCCGCCGGCACCGCAGGCATCCAAATCCTCGACCTCGCCAACCCCGCCTTACCCATCCTGGTCGGCACCCACAACACCCCCGGCGACGCTATACAGATCCACCTCGACGGCAACTACGCCTACGTCGCCGACCAGTCCGCCGGCCTGCGCGTCCTCGACATCACCAACCCCGTCGCGCCCGTCGAAATCGCCTCCCTGACCACCGCCGACCCGGCCGTGAGCATCACCGCAGACGGCAACTTCGCCTTCGTCGGCGTCGGCAAATTTGGCATCGAGATCATCGACATCACCAACCCCAAAATTCCCGTCCAGCTGACGATCATCGACACCGACGGCGATGCCACCCAGGCTATCAAGGTCGCCGGCGACCACCTCTACATCGCCGACAACACCAAGGGCCTGGTCGTCATCGACATTTCCAACCCCCTGGTGCCGATTCCGGTCTCCGGCACCGCCGGCCCGGGCGACGCCCTCGACCTGGAGATCCATGGCGATCTGGCCTACATCTCGGCCAAAGGGTTCGGCCTGTGGATCGCCGACATTTCCGATCCCACCCAGCCCAGCGTGGTGGGCGCCGAGGCCCTCAGCGGCGAGGTTCTGGGCCTGCACCTCCAGGGCAACCGCGTCTTCATGGCCAACATGGGAGGGGCCCTGCAGGTGGTCGACGTGTCCGACCCCACCGCGCCCTTTGTCACCGAAACCATCGCCACCCCGGACGCAGCCGCCGACGTGCTCGTCCGCGGCGCTTACGCCTTTGTCGCTCTGCCCGGAGAAGGGCTGCAGACGGTTCACGTCGCCGACCAAATCGTGCCCGCCCTGCGCACCAGCGGCAGCCTGGGCTCCGGCGGACAAGACGCCGCGACTCAGGGCTCTTTGGTATTTGAGTCGCATATAAGCGCCGTCCGCATCTCCGACTATTCCGATCCCGACAACCCCGTGCAGTTGGGATCATTCAGCCAGGTGAGCTCGGCCCACGGCGTCGCCGTTGCCGGTGACCTGATGGTGATCGGAAGCAATTCCGGTTGCACCACGGTGGACATCACCGATCCCACTTCTCCGGCGTTTCTCGGGTCGGTGCACAATGGGAAAGAGGCCTGGGATCTGGCTCTCAGCGGAAACCACGCGTATTTGGTTTCTTCGAGCGGGTTCGACGACTACCTGGAAGTGGTCGATTTCAGCAATCCGAACTCTCTGGCCATAGTCAACACCGTGAGTTTGGCCGGGTACACCACCGGGATCGTCGCGGAGGGAAACCTGCTCTTTCTCTTCGGATACACTGGCCATGTGCTGGTGATGGACATTTCAGACCCCACCCAGCCGGTTGCCTTGAGCAGCTATTTTCCCGGCACCAACATCTTTGGCCTGGATGTCGAAGGAGACCTGGCCTATCTGGCGTGCCAGGACGGTGTCCTGCGGGTCTTGGATATCAGCGACCCGGCGGTTCCGTTTCTGGCCGGGTCCGCCTCTCCAGGCTCAGGCAGCATGAGTGACGTGGTCGTGATCGGCGACATGCTGTATGTGGCGCAAGGCGACCGGGTGGAGCAGATGAGTCTCACCGATCCGGTGAACCCCGCCTGGACAGCCAACAGCTTCTATCAAGGCCGCTTTTACAATCGACTTCTGCCCTTGGGCGGGTTGATGTTGGCGGTGGCAGGCACCCGCACCGACGTCCTGGCGCCGCTCCAATACGATGTGGACCTCGCCAATCGCTTTGGCGCTTCGCTGCTTTACCCCACCGGCCCGGGCAACATCGCGCGGTACCGGCTCACCTCCAACCACACCGGCCCCGTGGCCTGGAGCGTGAACGTCGCCAACGCCAACGGATTCATTCCCACCAATCCTGGCCAGTGGTACCAATTCGACAACCTGGGCCCAGGGGTCGGTTGGCTCGCCGAACTTGGCTACGCCCCGGGTGTGGTCACGGCCATCGACGACGTGACCATCGAGTGGCTGTACCAGGCTCCCTTCATTCACGAAGTCGCCGACGTTCCCGACGACCAGGGCGGGCAGGTGCGCCTGGAATGGGCCCGCAGCGCCTACGACGAAATCGGGGCCAATCCCGAGATCACGCAATACGCCGTATACCGCGAGGCCGCCGCCGGCAACGGCTGGGATTTCCTGCTCACGGTGCCGGTGCTGCTGCAGGACCGCTACTCGGTAGTGGTGTCCACCCTGGCTGATTCCACCATCAGCGGCGGCGCCCACTTCACCAGCTTCCAGGTCGTGGCCTTGACCGCAACCCCGGGCCAGTTCTTCACTTCGAACCCGGACAGCGGCAGCTCGGTGGACAATCTGGCCCCGCAAATGCCCCAGGGCATCACCGCCGCCTACGCCGCCGATGGCGTGGACCTCAACTGGCAGGGCGGCAATGAATCGGACTTGTGTTGCTACCGCGTTTATCGCGACACCCAACCCGGTTTTACGCCCACCGCGGCCAACTTGATACAACAGGTGGGGGCCACCTTTTTCACCGACAACACCAGCTCGCCCTGGGCCTATCACTACCAGATCACGGCTGTGGATTTGGCGGGGAATGAAAGCCCCGCCGGTGAGGTCTTGAGCGCGACTGATGCGCCGGGTATTGCCGCGAGGTTCGCCCTTAAGGGCGCGGTGCCCAATCCGTTCAACCCGGCGACGGAGATCCGGTATTCATTGGCACGCGCGGGGGCGGTGCAGTTGTCGGTGTACGACGTGGCCGGACGCTGCGTGCGCACCTTGGTTGATGACGTGTTGCCCCTCGGTAATCATCAGGCGCGTTGGGATGGGCGCAATCAGAGCGGCCAGGCGGTGGCTTCAGGCGTGTACTTCGCGCGCTTGCGCAGCGGGAGAGAAGTGCAGAGCCAGCGCATGATGTTGATGAAATGAGGGGGCGCTGGTGGAGCGCAGGGCGAGCCGCCCCATCACCGCTTCACCAACGGCACGATGCTGCTCCACAAAACACCCGTAATCATGGCCCCAAATGCGCCGACCCAGAAACTGAGCAGGCCGTTTTCGGCCACAAAGAGCAATACAAACAAGGACACATAAAACGGCGAAAGAGAAAGAAAGGTTTTCCCGAACGGCACGCTCACGGTGCCGCCGCACTCGGAACAATTGGTGGATAGCACCGGGCCCAATAGTTGTTTTCTGAGGGCCGATATTCCCTGTTGCCCGCAGTGGGGGCACGTATGCTTTTCCATGTTTTTTCCTTCCAATCTGACTTGTAGACGTTCTTATATGACGAATATTTCACGGCGCGCAGCAAATGTCGCTATATTCTCTGAAGATTCGCCCTTGTGACGGCGGCGACAGACTATGATGAACTTTTCAAACCAACCTATATCCGAAAGGCCCAACGATGGCCAGAGGCATCCAACGCCGCGCGATGGTCTTTGTCGACTACAGCGCCTTGCGTGCATCCCTGAAAAAAGACTTCCGCACCCCGGGCACGCGCTGGGTCGATCCCAATTCAGAGCTGGATTACGAAAAACTGGGCCGCTGGCTGTGCGGCGACCAAAGCGAATTCATCCGGCTCAACCTGTACACCGGCACGCCCGTGACGATCACCGAAACCGAAAACGGCAGCACCCTGGGGCGCATCGAATTGCATGACCACGAGGCGTTTTTGGCGCGGGGGGTCAGCCGGGGTTTCAAGGACCTGGAATACAACGTGAACAACAATTCGCGGTACACGCGCCTGGCCACCGGCCGCATGATGGCGCGCCGGGTTGAGTTGCGCCATGGCGAGGCCTTTGCCTGGGCCCAGGCTGTGTTGGAAGAATGTGGAGAGGGCGGCATGTCCGCAGCCGATCAGGAGTTCTTCACCGAAGCTGCCGAAATCAACCAGGAAGCCAAAGACGCTCGCGATGACCTCTGCCGCCGCATCATCGCGTTGAAAGAAGAAGGCCGCATCCCCAAGGAAAAAATGGGATCCTACTCGCGGCGCCTGGCCCAGCTGTTGGGTGAACAACTCGATTTCACCGAGAAGGGTGTCGATACCAAGCTCACCGTCGAGATGCTCGAGTTGTGCATGAACGATTCCTACGACGACGCCATCCTCTTTGCCGCCGACGAAGACTACGTGCCCCTGGTCGAGGCCGTTAAAAAAACCGGCCGCCACGTGATCCAGGCCTTTTGGGATATTCCCAACCCCGGTTGGGTGCTGCGCCAGGCCTGCGATGACTCGGTGGTTGTGCCGAGAGATGTTCTGCCCAGTCTGTTGTTCCGGAATGAAGGGAGTTAGGTGCGGGAACGCCTATGAAATGACCGACCTTTTCTCGACGGTGTGGTTAAATTTCATCTTCAACGATTCTCGACTCCGCCCCTGAAAACCCAACGCTGGGCGCCCTGGAAGGTCAGTCACCATTGCAGAATAAGAAACGCATCACCCGCACACTGCGCATGATCATGATTCCTGCGGGTATCATCTCCATCGTGATTTTCCCGCCTTGGATCGGAATATGGGCCTGGATGAAACCCTTGCCCAGCACTGTCCAGGAACAAGTCGACGACGCCATTGGTCACGGCTTGGATGGCATCATCGTGTACGTGGACCAGGCCGGCCAGCCACCCGCCTTCCATACCGCGGGTTGGAAAGATCGCGTCCAGAAAATTCCCGCCGGCCCGCAATCACTCTTCAAGATTGCCAGCATCAGCAAGTTGTACGTGGCCGTGGCTGCGGCCAAGCTGCACAACGCCCAGATCCTGTCGCTGGACGACACCCTCGCCGACCATTTCCCTGAACTTGTGGGCCGGATCGCAAATGCCAAAACGATCACCCTGAGATTGATGCTCCAGCACCGCAGCGGCATCCCCAACCTGACCGACCAGCCCGGTTATCGCTGGGAAGACCCACCAAAAACGAACCAGGCCAAGCTCGACTTGGTGCTGGACCTGCCGGCCGATTTTCAGCCGGATGAAAAATACAGCTATTCCAATACGAACTTTTTGCTGCTCGCCGAAACCTTTGAAAAAGCTTTGGGCCATGGCCTTCACCAATACATCGAGGCGGAAATTTTAGAGCCACTGGAGCTGAGCCAAACCTTCAGTTCAATTCATGATGTGGATCTCGACGATGTCATGAGCGGTTATTACGTTGGCATAGAGGCCGATTTCAAAGAAGTTGATGCGGGGATGGTGGCGACCGCCGAAGATGTGGGCATCTTCCTCAGAGCGTTGAACGAAGGCTCATTGCTCACCGAGAAGGAGCAGGAAATTTACGCCTCTGTCTATGGGTACGAACACAAGGGCTGGGTTCTGGGATATCAGAGCATCGCTCGTTACCACCAGGACATCGATACGGTCGTCATCCAATTCGTCAACACCGTCAGCGACCAAACGGAGCTGACAACCCTCGTTGTGTACAATCGGATTATCCGGATTTTACGTGAGAAAGCAGAAGACTGACCAGAGGAGATCAGATGTCACTACGCAGCTCCCACAACCGCAAAGCCGGCCGTCCCAAGCCTGACAACGTGCCCTCGTCCGAAGATATCGCCCGCGACGTGCGCCGCATGAAACACGAACAGAAACCGGCCCACAACTACCGCGCGTTGTCGTTGGAAATGCACGGCATGATCTGCGCCAAGTGCGCCCGCGAGTTCGACGAAAAGAACAAACGCGAGCTGACGGTGCACCACATCGATGGCAACGACGCCAACAATCCGGCCGATGGTTCTAATTGGGAAAACCTGTGCATACACTGCCATGAGGATGCCCATAGTCGGGGGATGTAGGGGTAATTTCGAGAGTGGTGATGGCTGAAGAAGCAAAGGGTGTTTCGGTAGTCATAATAACCAAAACACCCCAAGTCACACTTTATAAAAGCCATTTTGTGGAAGGCTAAGGTTGCTCTACCTCGCCAAGCTTGCGAATGTCGTAGTTGCCGTACATCTGATGAACCAGGTCATCACCGAGATTGCGCAAAGCACTCTCCACCGACGTTGAATATTCACTTTTTCCTGTCGTCAACGCTCCCATTCCTTTACTCGATACACCCATTCCTGATCCCTGAACCGCCGAAACTTGAACCATCTCAAGATTGTAAAAGGTCATTTGCACAGATACCTGAGTGTTGCCAGAGGCACTGTCTTGAAAGAATCCTTCTTTTCTATTCAGCGATACTCCAGCGGCTGTGATTTTTGGGATGGCTACAATGTCCAAGTTGCGTTCGTCTATCATTTGCTGAGTTGGGTAGGAATCGAGTATCTCCGTTTTTTGGAAAACGCGTTGCACTGATTTTGTAACGATAGAATGGGTTGCCTCGCCAATGTTAAAAGAGTACTTGTGAGCCCAGTCTGCATTGTCTTCGATTACGAAGGTCTTCAACTCCTCTGGAACATACAGGCCCACGCTTACTGGAACCTTGTTGGCAATATTCGCAGTGGGGTCAATGTTGGGGTCGAGTTTCACCGCGTAAGAGCAGCCACCCAGTGATGCCAAGCCTATGGATAGGCAAATTCCCAGATACAACAATCGCTTCATTTCTTGCCTCCGGTATAATTATAAAAGACAAATAAACTGCTGATTAACTTACGTTTAGGTCAGCTAGCAGATTGTATCTTAAGCCCGTTGAATTTGTAAGCGCATTCTCAATGACTTCGGATATCATGTCAGATTTTAAAGAACCGACCGATGACTTGAATAGAAGGTTGTGCCTCGAAGATTGTGTTTTTTGAAAAATTCGTAGAATGCGGGTTGTATTGAAGTTAAATAGATTCCGGAGGAAAGACGGATGTGAACAGCACTTTTTTCTGAGTGCGCCATATTGGATTGAGTCCCGCGAACCATGTCAGGATGTCGCTCCTGGCGCACATGCTGCCCGTATTTGGAGCGTCGTTGATACACCTCAGAAACCGGTACCCTTGGGCAACCATTGCTTCTGCTCTGGCTTGATATGCGCCATTGATGTGCTATGCTAATACCCCGGAACGGGTTCGCACCACCCGACCAGAACCGGGCCAGCCCGCATGCTAACTTGCGCCCTACACGTCGACTACAACCATTGCACCAGACTCAATCTCCGAGGCACAACCGATGCAAAACTGTAATCTCGCCATTCCAACGCTGCCGAGTAAATCGATAGCCGCCACGGTGGCTTTTTACAGAAGGCTTGGCTTCGAAGGCGGAGCGCATGAGTTCGACGCTTCCTATGCCATTCTTCGGCTCGGAACAATCGAATTGCACTTTTTCGGTCACGAAGAAATTGTACCCGCCCAATCATCTGCTGGTTGCTACATTAGAGTGCTTGATGTTGAGGAGATATACCGGGGTTTCTCGTTGAGCGAATTGCCCAAGCACGGTATTCCTCGCATGGATGCCTTGGAGGAGAAGCCATGGGGTCTCAAAGAGTTTGCAGTCGTTGACCTGGATGGCAATCTCCTGCGCATTGGACAGATAATTGAGAAGTAACAAAGCCGCGTGTTGGCCCCTTTCCCCAATAACCACCGCATTACTGATTCTGCTTTCGGCCACAACGGCCGCTTGGGGAGATGTGCCCGACAGTATTGGTGTCTGCACGGACGTGGTGATCCGAACCTACCGGGCCATTGGCGTGGATCTGCAACGATTGGTGCACGAAGACATGGTGGCCGATTTCGAGAGCTACCCGCAGTTTTGGGGGTTGCGAAAAGCGGACCCGAACATTGATCACCGGCGGGTTCCCAATTTGCAGGCTTTTCTGCAGAACCAAAACGCCAAATTGCCCGCGTCTGAGGTCGCGGCCGACTATCACCCGGGCGATCTGGTGACCTGGATGCTGCCCGGCAACCTGCCTCATATCGGGATCGTGATCGACCAACGTTCAAGGGACGGTCAACGGCCACTCATCGTGCACAACATCGGTGCAGGCCCAAAGATTGAAGACGTGCTATTCAGGTACTTGATAACGGGACACTACCGCTATTTGGGCCCTGAGCATTAAGAAGAAGCCAGCGTTACCCGGACCTTGTATCGCCGCACATCGTCAGCGCCACCGGACTGGGTGTGGTCCGGATTGAATGCGATACCGTTCAGTACTATTGATCCGGCAACCTGTGACGCAAGCGCTACGTACCGCAGAATGTCTTGTAGGGCCCGAAATCACATGGCGCAGGCCCCTCAAAGCCCTCCAAACCGTCGCGTTTTGTGAAAGGGTCGGACAGCACCTCAAGCAGCTTGCGATACGGTGCCATGTCGCCGGCCTCGGCAGCTTGCAATGCTTCTTCGACGCGATGGTTGCGTGGAATATAGACCGGGTTGACCAGATTCATGGCTTTTGCACGTTCGTCTGGATTTTGCGGATCACGCAAAAGGCGCTCCCGCCACAAGGCCAACCAAGAGGTGATCTTGCCGCTGTCATCAAACAATGCCAACACCTGTTCATCTTGTCCCAGTGCAGCCTGTGCCAAGTGGCGAAAGAACAACGTGTGGTCCACGCTCTGCCCTTCCATTTCCGAAAACAAGTCATCGATCAGTGCAGCATCACTGTCTTCGTGCGAAGCAAGGCCGATCTTGGTGCGCATTCCTGCGGTCCAGATGTCTGTGTAGCGATCCATGAAGCCGTTGATCACATCGGTCGCCAGGCGGATTGCGTATTCACTGTCGTCAGGGTCGATCAACGGCAACAGCGTTTCGGCAAGCCGCGTCAAATTCCATTGGGCAATGACAGGCTGGTTGCCCAATGCATACCGCCCCCTGCGGTCAATGGAGCTGAACACCGCCTTGGGGTCATAGGCATCCACAAAGGCGCAAGGGCCATAGTCGATCGTTTCGCCAGAGATCGCTACGTTGTCAGTGTTCATCACTCCATGGACGAACCCCACCTGGAGCCAACCGGCAACGAGTGCTGCTTGCCGGTTCGAAACAGCCACCAGAAACGCCAGATACTTTTGGTCGTCGCCGGTCAATTCAGGGTAGTGGCGTTCAATGGCGTAGTCAGCCAACTGGCGAACTTTATCCCATTCTTTACGCGCGGCAAAAAACTGAAACGTGCCCACCCGCAGATGGCTGGACGCCACGCGCGCCAGAACCGCCCCTTGTTTAACACTCTCGCGCACAATGTCTTCGCCGGTTGTCACTGCGGCCAGGGCGCGTGTGGTGGGCACATCCAGGGCGTGCATGGCCTCACCCATCAGGTATTCACGCAGCACCGGGCCGAGGGCTGCCTTTCCGTCACCGCCGCGTGAAAACGGCGTGCGGCCAGACCCTTTCAGTTGCAGATCATATCGGACCCCGCTCTTGTCCAGAACTTCGCCCAAAAGCAATGCGCGCCCGTCGCCGAGCTGTTCAGAGAACCCACCGAATTGATGACCGGCATAGGCTTGCGCCAAGGGGTCGGCGCCTTCAGGGGCAACGCTGCCAGAAAAGATCGCCGCACCGTGGTCAGTGTTCAAAGCGGCGGAGTCCAAGCCCAGGTCGCTTGCCAGATCGTCGTTGAACAAGACGATCTCGGGCGCAGGCGCCTCTTCGCCTTTCCAGGCAACGTAGAAGCCTTCCAGTTGGTGGGCGTAGGTGTTGTCAAAGATGAAGTCGGGGTCGCGTCTGGTCATTGGGCTTGTCCACCTTGGTCGGATACAGAGGGCGCGGTGGGCGCACTACTCAGTGATGTCACGGCGCGGCAAAACCCATTCCGGCCGTACAAAATGGCAGGTGTAACCGTTGGGCTGGTTCAACAGATAGTCCTGATGTTCGGGCTCGGCTTCCCAAAAATCGCCAACAGGTTCGACTTCCGTCACGACCTTGCCAGGCCAAAGCCCGGACGCCTCAACATCGGCGATGGTGTTCAACGCCTCATCACGTTGTGCGTCATTCACGTAGTAGATTGCTGACCGATAAGACGTGCCGCGGTCGTTCCCTTGACGCAGGGGCGTCGTCGGGTCGTGGATCTGGAAAAAGAATTCCAGCAGGTGACGATAGCTGGTCTTCTCAGGATCAAAGGTGACCTCAAGGCCTTCGGCGTGCGTGCCGTGATTGCGATAGGTGGCGGAAACCACGTCGCCACCGGTATAGCCAACCCGCGTGGACACGACGCCCGGAATTTTGCGGATTAAGTCCTGCATGCCCCAAAAACAACCACCGGCGAGAACGGCACGTTCTATCATGAGATATCCTCCACTCGGCCCCAATGACTGTCGCCACTAAGGCCCTGCTCATTCAAAAGGTTCCTTGTGAGATACGCCCGTCAGCGCTCAACCGCCACCACCCGGCGGCTGGCGCGCGACACGAAGGCCTTGACCGTGCCACTCCAACCATCGCCCCGGTCGACGGCGCACTCCACAGCCACGAACGGGTACATCCCGCCTGGAGCTGCGCTCAGCAAGGCCGCAGCCGGCCCTGTGGTCAGGGACACCGTGGACGCATCGCTTTCAATCCATGCAGACCACTGGCCGCCACGACCCGCGTCAACCGCAGCCACCCGTACCCGATAACGCGCCGCGGTTCCGGGGTAAATCTCGCGTTCCGCGCCAAGGTCGTCGAACGCGATGGCTTCGCCGGTCATGCGGAAGAAATCCAGCGGCGGAATCCGGTCAAAAAAGTGCCGGGCAATGATGTCGCGGCGAGCCCCAAGGACATCCTTCAGGTACGCGATGGCCCGTGGATCCTGATACTGCGCTTCACGCAGCACCGCTTCGAGGTGGTCGTCAGAGAACGCTGAGATGACCTTCGCGGCCCAGTAGCCATCCAGGTCGGTCATGTTGGCAAAGGCGCTGTTGGGGTTCTGCGGCTTCCACTCGATGGGGTCCCAGTTTTCGGCCGTGAAGAATCCAACGGCGGGCAAACCCTCGGGCTGGTGAGCGCCATACCAGGATGTCTCGTGAATGCCCAGCGAGAGGATGCGACCGACGACGGCTGGTAAGTCCGCCTCATACTCGTAACCCAGTTTGTCTACGGGCCCAAAGCCGCCCACCCCAAGGGTGCTGGCGAAGTCGATGAGGTAGTGCTTCACGAAGCGGCGGCCGTCTTCCTGGACGTACATGTCCAGCGTATTGTGCTGCTTGGTATCGAAGTGGTTGAGCCAGGCCGCGAACATGCGCAGGCCGCGCAGTTGGCGGCGGTCCTGGTGGTCGATGCGGTCGTTGGGGTTGTCGTCGCGGAGACCTTCGTAATCAAAAGGTCCCATGGGCTGGCCGTCGAGAAATTTGCTCGCCAACGCGAAATAGCGCCCGTCCGGCAGGGTCGGCAAACGGGATAATAAATTGTCCAGTTCCTGATCGCCGAAGGATTTCACCTGGTCGTGGCCGGCGGTGAAGGTGATGCCGGGCGCGATGTCCAGATCCTCGCGCCGGAACTTCACGATGTTGTCCTGGGGCACGTTGAAGCCCATGGCCCAAAAGAGCCGGCTGGACACGACCCCGGCCGACAGCGTCGTGCCGGGGTATTTCGGAGGGTCGAACTTGATGACGTAGACCTCGCCCCGAGCGTCACGGATGTTGAATCCGGGCGTGACGCCCTCGGTCTTCGCGCCGATCACCACCCAGGGCGAGTCCTGGTCTGGCAGCGCGCTGCGGGCGCCGCCGTCGGCCACCTGGTCAATCGTCAAGGGGAACAGCCCGATGCGATTGGTGAACCAACTCGAGTTGTACACCTCGCCCAAGGTGTTGATGTCCTCAGCCTTCTGGACGTGATGACCGCCGAACCCGGTGCCCACGCGGCGCACCAAGCGGCCAGGATTCGTCAGACGAGAAACGGGCCGGGCGAGACCCTGCTTCAGGCCTTCCCACATGAGGCCGGGACTGCGGGGAGAGGGCGCCGCGATGTCGGCGCTGTCGTTGTCGTACCAGGCGACGGGACCATCAACCAGGTCGCCTGCCCGGGCAGTGCCTGAGGTGATGCAGGTGATCGCCAGAAACAGCGCCAGAACGCAGGCGAACTCAGCGGCTCGGAATCGGATTGCGGCCATGCAACAGCCCTCCTTTCGCGAACTGGAACAACTGATCGCCACGCAAGCGGATGACGGTCTCCTCTTCGCTGCGTGCGATTTCGAGGCGACCCACGAAACCACCGCCCGGGATGACGAACCGAAGACCAAACCCGTACGACGTGGTCATGTCGGTGGTATTGAGCTGGTCCAGGTCATCGAAGACCTGCCCAAAGTCGGTGAACAGGTAGGAGTCCAGTCCATAACCGTCCGGAGTGTTTCGGGCAAAGATCGGCCAGCGATACTCCACGGTGGCTGCGGTCATGCCCAGATCGCGCCAGCGATAATCCTGATAGCCTCGCAACAGATCAGGGTCGTCGTTGACCATCAACCGCTGGAACGGGATGGCGTTGTCGCCCTTGTTTTCCAGCCAGCTGATGTGGGCCCGGAAGGCCAAGGTTCGGCGCGGGCTGAAAGGTGAGAAGAACTGCTGAATTTCTCCGCGCAGTTCCCAGAACCTGGTGTTCGTATCGTCATTATCCATGAAGTAGGTCGTGCGCACGCGCTGCACGCCGCCATCGGCGGGACGACCCACCTGGTCGGTGCTATCGTGGCCCAGTGACAGACCAAAAGAGAGTCCGTTCGAACGCTCGCCATACCCAACCGGGCGCACCGCGAAGACATCCTCCAGAGGCACATTATCCTCGGGCTCGCCCGGCCCGCGCGTGCCCACGCTGGAGTACATCCCGGACATCTCGATGAAAAAGTCGTTGGCTGGTTCGTAGCGGTAGTTGCCGCCGAACCAGGTCATCTCCTGGGTGAAGAAGGACTGGTCATTTTCATTGGTCAGCGGGCCGGTTCCGAAGTAACGAGTGTTGGGCTGGTTGCGGTAGCCGAAGCCGAGGTCGAACAGGCTGGAATCCGTCTTGTGCAGACGCAGGCCCAGGGTGACCTCGCTGAAATTCTTGGTGGTGTACTGCAGGCGCAGTTTGAATTTTCCGCCGGTAGGCAGGAAACCGGGATGCGTCACCGACAGTCCGCCGCCGTAGCCACGCAAACCACCAAAAGTGAAGTTCTTGCCGATGGTGGTTCCCCAGGGGCCCTCGAATGGCTTGAAGAGTTTGGCTCCCTGGGTGATGACACCGCTTTTATAGGCCGCGGTGCCCACCGCCTCGCTTCCCACGTAAACCAGCTGCAGCGGCAGCACGATCAGGCGATAGGGGTAGTAGAGCGATTTTTCCCATAGAGGCTTCGGAACGTTCTGCGCCTCGGTGGCGACCGAATCGTCATGGGCTGGGATGGGACCCCAGCGACTCGGGCCCGAACCGTCCTCTGCCAGTGCACCGCAGGCGCCGGCCAACAGGAGAATGATCACGATCATTCCGGTAGGGCGATGGAACGGAGCCATGATGGAATAGCCCCCATGCTGATAGGCATTGGCCAGTCGGGAAGCAAGGAAACCCTTGCTCCGTAACTAAACCGATTGGTGAGAAATAGACGAATGAGATTAGATAACACGGAAATTGTTTTGTCGCAATAATGTACAGATATGGTGAGGGCGGTTTACAAGGCCAACTCGCCTTCAGATTTTCCATACATGATAAAAAACATCTGCTATCTTGTGCGAGCCAATACTTCTGTTCATCAAGGGGAAGCTGCTGTGATAAATCGAATTTCTGCCCTGATCGCCATTCTCTGTCTCACCATGGTTCTTTTGACCGGCTGCGCAGGCAAAGCGCCCGCGCCTGAGATGTCCACCGCACCCGACTTATTGGCCGGTGTGGACACCTACACCCGACCCATCACCACCGATTCAGGAATCGCCCAGCAATGGTTCGACCAGGGCTTGATACTCCTGTACGGCTTCAATCACGATGAAGCTGCCCTGTCGTTCCGCCAAGCCGCCGCCCTGGACCCCAAAGCGGCCATGCCCTGGTGGGGCGTTGCTTACGCGGCGGGCATGAACATCAATGATCCCCAGATGACTGAAGAACGTTGGCAGATTGGCCACGAAGCTGCCCAAAAAGCCCTCGGTTTGCTCGACGAAGAAAGCAGCCTCGAACACGCCCTGATCCACGCCGTGGCCCAACGCTACACCTGGCCCGCCCCGGCCGAACAGCGCCCTTACGACGAAGCCTACGCCTCGGCCATGCAGAACGTGTACGAACAGTACGGCAACGATCCGGACGTGGCTGCGCTCTACGCCGAGTCGTTGATGGACCTGCAGCCCTGGGCCTACTGGAATGTCGCGGGCGAACCCGCGGGCCGCACGACCGAGTTCATCGCCGCCATCGAGAAGACGTTGAAGCGCCACCCGGACCACCCCGGCGCGGCTCATTTCTACATCCACGCCATGGAGGCGGGGCCATCGCCGGAAAAGGCTGTGCCTTACGCCGAAAAACTGGAAGCCCGCGTACCCGGCGCCGGTCATCTGGTCCACATGCCATCGCACATCTATGCCCGCGTGGGTCGCTACGGTGACGCCGCCGACGCCAACGTGCGCGCCGTCGCGGCCGACCGGGAATATTTCAGCAAAGCCGGCCAACAGGGCATGTACTTCATCTACTACGCCCACAACCAGCACTTCCTGGCCTACGCTTCGATGATGGAGGCGCGCTACGAGCCGGCCATGAAGGCGGCCCGCGAATTGGAAGCCGATATGCCGGCTGAAGTGCTGCAGGAACTGAACTGGCTGATCGAAGGGATTATGCCCACCAACTATCACGTCATGATCCGCTTCGGGCGCTGGGACGACATCCTGGCCGAACCCTTGCCGGCCGCCGACCGCCTGGTCACCACCGCGGTACACTACTACGCCCGCGGCATCGCCCTGTCGGTGTTGGGCCGCACCGCAGAAGCGCGGCAGGAAACCGCCAAATTCGAAACCGCAGCGGCCGCTGTGCCCGATGAGTGGTGGGTGTTCAACAACCGCATGCACGACGTGCTGCCCATCGCCATGGCCATGTTGGAAGGCGAAACGGCCTACCGCGAAGGCCGGCTGGATGAAGCCTGGGCCGCCCTGCGCCGCGGCATCGAAGCCGAGGACAAACTGGTATACGACGAGCCCCCGGCCTGGATGCTGCCGGTGCGCCACTCCATGGGTGCGTTGATGCTCGAAGCTGGCGAATATGCCGAGGCCGAGAAGTTGTACCGCGAAGATCAGGAGCGGCATCCGGGCAACGGGTGGTCGCTGCTGGGGCTCAGCCAGGTGCTCGAAGCCCAGGGGCGCGGTGAAGAGGGTGCACAATACGCGGCGGCTGCCAAGCAGGCCTGGTCGCGGGTTGAGGACAAGCCTTCCAGTTCGTGTCTTTGCGCGCCGCGGGATCAATAAAATCAAAGCCAAACTCATTTGCTCGAAAGGGAAAGACTAGATGGGATCAGCAAAGGTACAGGGCGCTCTGTGGAACCATAGCCCAACCGGGTGGAGTATTCAGGAGCGACTCCATACGCCCATTTTCGAAGCGATGTTGGATGCTACCGACGTCACCTCCGGTACCCGAATTCTGGATGCCGGTTGTGGGTCCGGAACGGCGTCGGTATTGGCCGCAGCACGTGGTGCAAAAGTCACGGGAATTGATGCCGCCGATGGGCTTGTCACTTTTGCCAGCAAGGCCGTGCCCGCTGGCACCTTCAGCGTATCGGATATCCAGGAGCTCAATTTCCCGAACGACTCCTTCGAAGTTGTCTTCGCCGCTAACGCAGTTCAGTACGCCGAAGACTCCGTTGCCGCTCTGCGGGAGTTCAAACGCGTTTGCAGGAAGGGCGGCATGGTCGTTTGCAGCCTTTTCGGACCACCAGAAGGAATAGACTACAAAGCGGTGTTTGCCGCCGTAAAAGGAGCAATGCCGCCACCACCTGCGGACGCAAAACCAGGTGGACCCTTCGCTCTTTCTGGCAGCGGCGTCCTGGAGAGACTGTTCACCAAGGCAGGGCTCGATGTCGTTAAAACTGGCAAAGCAAATTGTCCCTTCAGCTATGAAAACTTCGACCAGAAGTGGGAATACTCCGTAGGCGCAGGACCCTTTCAGGGGATGATGAAGGTCATCGGCGAAAGTGCCTTGAAGGAAGCGATTCGGCAGGGATGTGAGGGTTACACCAAAGAAGATGGAAGCATTGTATTTCCGACGAATGAATTCATCTACGTCGTGGCCAAGGCCTAGGACTGGTTTTCAGGGGAGCGGGTCGGGCGCTGAGCACCCTTTGGGGATAATCCACATTTAACCTGGCGGTTTCTGCCCAACCGCGACGCGTCTCAGAGTAACCCGAACTCTGGAGGCAAAGATGCGGTATCTAGGCAGGCGCTTAACTCAGGCCACATTCATCAATGCGATTATAGCGGCAGCCGCCATGCTGGCTTTGCTGCCCGGACTTTCCCTCGCCGACTGGGACCCCGACGGCATGCCGCTGGGCTTGGGTCCCGGAGACCAGAACCCGGCCACTGCCGGCGGAACCAGTGTTTGCCATGACGACGTCGGCGGCGTGATCGGCGCCTACCGCATAGGAACCGCCGAAATTCGCATCAACCGCCTGGACGGCATCAACGGTGCCGGCCAATGGTCCGGCGCCAATGGCCTCCTGGTAACGGCCACCGCCGGTGGTCCGCCCCACGTGGTCAAGGACACACAAGGCGGCGCCTGGGTCGCCTGGTACGATACGCGCACCACCGGCACGGGCTCCGGCTTGTATGTCCAGCACTATGACGCGTTCGGCACCACCACCTATTCCGCCGCGGCAAGACGCGTCGCGTCAGGGACGGCCCCCGACCCCAGCGGCAACACCATCGACATCGACATTGCCAGCACCGGTGACCTGGTGGTGGCTTGGCGAGGCGGCGTCAACGGCATCTGGGTGCAGAGGATTCTGTTTGACGGGTCTTATGGCGTCTTCGCCAAGGTGTCGAATGATCTGAACATGGCGCGCGTGCAGGTGATGGCCGACGGTGACGGGTTTGTCGTGGCCTGGGCCTGTTTGCGGGGATCGGATCAGGGGATCTGGGCAAATCGTGTCACGTCCACTGGCACGCTATTGTGGGGCGCCGAAGGCAAACAGGTCATGAACCGCGGTCCCGGAACCGCGCCCAAACAACACACCGCAGCCTGGGACTCGGGCAGCCTGTTCGTGACCTGGTCTTTCCAACCCACCGGCGCGCGTTTGGGTCTGCGGGACGTGTATGCGCAACGTCTAGATAGCAATGGGGACTGGCAGTGGACCAACGCCACCCTCGGCAAGGCCGTGCTCTACGCCACGTTCATAAGCGGCAATTCGACCTCCACCCAGCAGGACACCGAGCCTCAAATTGTGCCGGACGGCGCCGGCGGTTGCCTCATCACTTGGCGCGATGAGCGGGACTTCTACAAGCCCGGCAGCAACGGCTTCACTCACGGCATCGATCTCTACGGCCAGCGACTCAACAGCGCCGGCACTCCACAATGGATATTCAATGGCAAGGCGCTCGAGGCCTCGAACGGCACGCAGAAGGATGCCAAGCTGGTGAGCGATGAGGCCGGCGGCGGGATTCTGGTTTACATGAGCTACTTTGGCCCCACCCGCGACATCCGGGCCAAGCGCATCAACGGAGATGGCAATACGACCTGGGGCCGAACGGTCTGCGGGGCCAGCGGTGAGCAGGAGGCGCCCCTGATCGCGGCCGATGGCCTGGGCGGGGTGGTTGCGGTCTGGGAAGATGACCGCAACGGCGATGTCGACATCTACGCGGCCCACCTCGGTGCCAACGGCACGCCCTTCGCGCCCGCTCTGAATTTGTCTGCGCCCAACGGAGGCGAGTACCTCCTGGCTGAGACCACGCAAGCGATCACCTGGACCTCCAACTTTGCCGGCAACGTGGCGCTCAGTTATCGGCGCGAGGGTTTTGCTCCCGTCAGTATCGCATCGTCGACGCCCAACGACGGCGAGTATTCGTGGACGGTGCCCAGCCTAACATCAGACGGGGCGCGGATCATCCTGACCGAGCTTTCGGGGACTCTGACCGATAGCAGCAGCTCGACGTTTGTGATCTGCAACCCGCCCTTTCTATCGGCTTCGACCCGCACCGATTTGGCCCAGGCACGCGACCTGGCCGTGGCCGATTTTAATGGCGACCGCATCCCTGACCTGGCGGCGGCCGTCGGCGACGGCCTGGCCGTATCCCTGGGCACAAATCTGGGCGGATTTGGCGACGGAACCTTCATCTTCCCGAAGTACTACGCCATGGCCACCAACGGACGCGCCGTGGTGATCGATGATTTTAATGGCGACAGTATTCTTGACTGCGCGGTGACTCAGGATACTGGAGTCGGGCTGTTTCTGGGTCTTGGCACTGGGGGGAACGGCAACGGCGCTTTTGGTGACGTTTCCAATCACACCACCGGCACCAATGCGCTGGGTTTGGCGCGTGGTGATTTTAATGAAGACGGCATCAGTGATTTGGCCGTGGCCAACGGCGGCTCGGCCTCTGTCTCTATCCTGCTGGGCAACGGCAGCGGCGGCAATGGCGACGGCACTTTTGCGGCCCCGGTGAACTATGCAACGGCGGTCACGCCGACGCGCATTGTCGTCGCCGATTTCAACAACGACGCCATCGATGATCTGGCTGTCACCTGCTACAACGGGGGCACATTTGCGGTTCTCTTGGGCCAGGGCAGCGGCACCGTCGGCGACGGAACCTTTGCTGGGGCCGTCAATGCCTGGAGCACATACCAGCCGCGCGGTTTGGCCGCAGGCGATTTTGATGAAGACGGGAACATTGATCTGGCCCTCGGCAACGGCAATACCGCCATTTCCATCTGCCTGGGCAATGGAGACGGCTCGTTTGCCGCTCCCAACATCATCGCCGGCGCCCGGGGCAATCGCGACCTGGCGGTGGGCGATTTCACCGGCGACGGTATCGCCGATTTGGCGGCTGCCGCCGGTTGGGACGATGAAGTGTCGCTGTATGCGGGCAACGGAATTGGCGAGCTCGGCGACGGCACCTTCCGTTTCATCGCCAGTTACGCCACCGGTGATACTCCTGAAGCGATCGTCGCGGCCGATCTCGACGGTGATCTGCGCGCCGATCTGATCACGGCCAACTACGGTACAAATGACGCCACCAGCTTCCACGGCAATCTGGGCGATTGTCAGCTTGCGGACGCTGGAATCAACGTGGTTTCCCCCAGTGGTGGCGAAAATTGGTTGGTCGGCTCGGTGCAAACGGTCAACTGGATCGCCGAGGCAGGCGTGGCCACCGTGAATCTCGAAGTCTCCCGCAATGGCGGTCAGAATTGGGAGCTCCTGGCCGAAAACCGGCCCGGTTCGTCGTGGCAGTGGAATGTGACGGCCCCGATTTCGACTTCCACCCTGTTGCGGGTTTATGACTCCACCGCCGTCGAGCGCCACGGCATCAGCAATTCGTCCTTCACCATCAGCACCAGTTTTTCTGACCTGGGCGCAGCCAACGGGATGGCTGATACGGGCGGTGGCTCGGGCGCGGCCTGGGCCGACTACGACGGCGATGGCGACCTGGACCTCTATCTGGCCCTTGTCAACGGCGAACCCAATCGGCTCATGCGCAACGACGGCGCGGCCGGCTTTGTCGACGTCGCGGCCAGCGCGGGGGTTGCCAATATTGTTACCGGACGCGGCGTCGCCTGGGGCGACTACGACAACGATGGGTTCATCGACCTGTTCGTCACGACGCTTTCTCCGAACTCGGAGCTTCTGTACCGCAACCGGGGCGATGGAACCTTCGCCGAAGTGGGCGCCGCCATGGGCATCGTGACCTCGTCAACGGGACGCACGGCCGCGTGGGCCGACTACGACAACGACGGTGATCTTGATCTGTACCTGGCCAAATCCGGCGCCAATTTCCTGTACCGCAACGATGGCAGCGGATTTGCCGAAGTGGGCGCTGCCGCCGGCGTTGATGATACCGGCACCAGCCAAGGCGTGCAGTGGGCGGACTACGACAACGATGGTGATGTCGACCTCTACGTCAGCAACACAGGCGCCAACAAACTGCTGGCCAACAATGCCGACGGCACCTTCACCGATGTGACCGGAACCGCCGGTGTCGCCGGCAGCGCCAGTTCGCGCGGTGTGGCCTGGGGCGACTACGACAACGACACCTACCTGGATCTCTACGTGGCCAACGCCAGTGGCGCCGCCAATACGTTGTACCGCAACCTGGGCAACGGCACCTTTGCCGAGGTGACCGGTGCCGTCGTCAGTGACGTCAATACGGGTGCATGCCCGGCCTGGGCGGACTACGACAACGACAGCGATCTGGATCTCTTTCTCTCGGTTGCCAACGGCCCCAACAAACTCTATCGCAACGAGGGTGGCGGCGCTTTCAGCGACGTTTCGGCGGCCGCGGGCCTGGATGACGCCGGCGTCAGCATCGGCGCCAGTTGGGGCGACTACGATGGCGACGGCCAGATGGATCTCTTCGTGGCGAATTTTGGTCAGGCCGACCGGCTCTACAAAAACGCCGCGGGCCAAGGCAACCATTGGCTTCATCTGGACCTGAAAGGCACGGTGTCAAATCGCTCGGCCATTGGCGCGCGGGTTCGCCTGCTGGCCGGTGGGGTGCTCCAGGTTCGTGAGGTTTCCGGAGGATCCGGCATGCATTCCCAGGACTCGCAGAGGGTCGCGTTTGGTCTCGGTGCAGAGACCATGATCAGTTACGTGGAAGTCTATTGGCCCAGCGGCTTGGTCACCCAATTCGGCAGCAATACTCCTGTCGATCAACGCCTCACCCTACTGGAAGACGGCGGCATGTCGGAGGTTGGGGCGACGCCCGCCCGCCCGTTGGCCCACGCGCTTCATCCGGCGGTGCCCAATCCGTTCAACCCGACAACGACCCTGGCCTTTGACCTGCCGGCGGCGTCCAGCGTGCGCTTGCGGGTTTTTGATCTGGCCGGAAGACTCGTGCGCACCCTGGTCGAGGGAACCCGTCTGGAAGCCGGGACCCATCGGGTGTTGTGGGATGGCCGAGATGAGCGGGGTGCTGCCGTCAGCGCGGGGGTGTATCTGTATCACCTGGATGCGGGCGCATTCGCCCAGACGCGGCGCGCAGTGATGGTCAAGTGATGGGCACTGTCAGGTGTCGCGGTGAGGCTCTGTTGTGGTATGTTTCGTCGCAACGCGCCATCCCGCTACATCTTGACGAGCCCCGGAGGCCTCCATGTCCGTCGCCGCGAAGACCCTTTTGACCGAACTGGAATCTTTGAAGAACAGCTTTGGCGACGGCCTTGGCGCCCAAAAATACGAGATCTTGTGCCGCCTGGAAACTGCTTCGCTGCCTACGGCCGACGCCGTGCTGCACCTGCACGAGGTGCTCTGTTTTTGCCGCGCCCATCCGGACGACGCGCGCCTGCTGCGGCAAGTCGAAGGCATGCTCAATGGGTTTCACGCCCGCCGCGACCTGCAACGCAAAGGCGCGGGTCTGGTTGATTCGGGCATCGAAGGCACCGAAATCCGCTACGAATTTTTCATGCAGATGGCCCAATGGCTGGCCACGCGTTGGCCCGACCGCTTGCAGATCGATTGGAAAGAACTCGGCAGCGGCGACAACCTCGATCAGATCCTGCACCTGCTGGCGCTTTACACCGAAACCCCCGGTCTGGATGAATTCGCTTTCCCGCTGAAAGATTGGATCAACCGCTTAAAAGCGCCGGGCGAAACCGACGCCACCTTCGTGATCAACCGCATCAAAGACCTGGAGATGGATACGCCCACCCGCGAGCTCTTCTACGAACGGCTGGGCCTGCCGCTGGTCATCATCGCTGGCGTGGGCGGCCCCAACCGCACCTGTGCGAAACTCAGCGGCGCGAAGGTCTTTTACCAAACTGCACCGTTGCAACAGAAGCGCCCTGACCTGCGGGCCGCCCTGAAAATTCCGCCGCTGGCCGTGCGCGCCGTCAACAAACGCAAGGGGCAGGAGATCATCGACCTGGCCCGCGAAGCGATGGTCACCCGCAGCCGCGATCTCGATGTTTTTGCCTACGGCGACCCACGCGATGTGCGCCTGATCGATTGTGGCCAGGGCCTGCAGTTCGCGGCCATCGGCGCGTTGCCGGAACGGCGCCTCATTTTTGAAGCCGTTTATGGCTTTCTGATCCTGAAAAACGGCGTGCCGGTGGGGTATGTGCTCAACAGCGCCTTGTTTGGCTCGGTCGAAGTGGCTTACAACGTTTTTGAAACCTACCGCGGGGGCGAAGCCGGCTTCATGTATGGCCGCTTGCTGGCTGCTTTGAAGCTCGTATTCCAGGCCGATACGTTCACTATCTATCCCTACCAACTGGGCGGCGACGGCAATCAGGAAGGCCTCGCTTCAGGCGCCTGGTGGTTCTATCAAAAGCTGGGTTTCCGGGCCCGCAATGAAGACGTCTTGAAACTGATGCGTAGCGAATTGCGGCGGATTCGGAAAAACCCGAGGCAGCGTTCGAGCATCAGCACCCTCGAAAAACTGGCCGGCGAGAACGTCTACTTTGATTTGAAGAAACCTCGCCACGATGTGATCGGGATGTTGCCTTTGGCCAACGTCGGCTTGCACGTGACGGCCCTTTTAGCTGACCGTTTTGGTGCGCATCGCAAACAGGGCCAAGATCTGTGCGCCCGTGAGGCCATGGCGTTGCTGGGTGTGCGCAGTCGGCAAAGCTGGAGCGCCGGTGAACAAATGGCCTGGCGGCGCTGGAGTCCGTTGGTGCTCGCCTTGCCGGGCGTGACAAAATGGACGGCGACCGAAAAGAAAAACTTGGTCGCCGTGGTGCGCGCCAAGGGCGGCCGCCGTGAATCAGATTTCACGCGCCTTTTTGACGGCCATCGCAAGTTGCGCAGTGCGATCAAACGCCTGGCCTTGAAGGACATTTCCGGGGCCCAATAATTCAAGACGCGCCGCGCCACCAACAGCCGCCGCCATCGCCGTATTCCTGCCAACTGCGCTCTTCGTCCTGGGCCGACCAACCGTCGTTCAGTCGCCTGTCCGGTTCGCCTTTTCGCGGCGGCGTGCAGCGCTCGGCAATGTCCTTCAATACCTGGCCCAAGCCTTGAATTTTGCGGTTGGTATTCTTCACGATCGCTTCCTCCTGCTGGAACAACATCAATGGTGGGGCCAGATGGGCCCGACGCCGATGTCGAGGAAAAAGCAATTCTGATGCGCAGGAATTCTGTTGTTAATAAAGCAGTTGGCAGGTTTTCAAGGCTGGTGTGTGTCTGGGCGGACACGACTCATTGTGTCCGCCCAGCCGCAAAATCAAGGTTGCTGGCCCGGCTTACTAATGAATTTCAGCGCCAAACAACGCACTGGGCGCCACGGCGAAGTTGTCGTTGAACAGGAACACCGTCGCGGTCACGTATCCGATAAAAGCGACCACAATCAACATCTGCCAAATGGAGGTTTTTTGGATCGGTTGCCGGTCCTTCACTTCGCACACTTCGCCCGGGCAGTACTGGGCCTTCTCCCTGTAGAAGAGCGAGTAGAATTTGCAGCCAAGGCAAATGCCGAAGGCAGTTTCAAAGAACAGGAAAATGAGGCAGATCAAACAGATCAAGCCGGTGATCGGACTGTAGGTATTCATGACCACTTGCAGGGCCATCATCGTGACCGCCAAAACCAAACCAATCACCCACGCGAATTTTTTCTGCGCCGCGCCCACGTATTCGGGGGTCTGGTTGCGCACGATCAAGCGTCCGGCGATCAGCGAAGGTGACCAACGCGGGCTGATCAAAACCCGGATTGCGATGTCGGTCAGAAAAATCGTGACGCCGTATTTCAGCAGCAGGAAATCGTTCTTCATGATCGCCGTCAGGATCGCGATGAACATGATCAGGAACAGCAGTCCGGATGCCGCGCGGATTTCGCGTTCGTTCAGGACGGGGATGTCGTAGCCGGCGACGGTTTCTCCGAATTTCATGCTTCATTCCTCTGCTGAAGGGAGTGCCATTTCAGCCATCATAGCGCCAGCACCGCGAATCACCAGAAAAATAGTGGGGTTTTCCCGCGAAGCTGGTGGCGGTGCCATTCGCAATTGCATATAGTACGGATATGAATAGTCCAAAACCGAACAAAACAAAAACGAATCGTCAAAAAGCTCCGGCCTTGCCGCCGTTGCGATACTTGTCGCCCTTGCATCGCATCCAGCGCCAATTGCAGGTGCACTTGCATCAAAGTGTGGCGCCCATCGGGATCACCGGCACCGAAGCCCACCTGCTCAGCTATCTGGCCAGCTACGCACCGGTGCCGGTCGGTGATTTGGTGCGCGTCTTTGGCCTGAAAAAGTCGACTCTCACGGGCATTCTTGACCGCCTCGAAGAAGCCGGCTACACCATCCGGCAGATCAACCCCGACGACCGGCGGTCTTTCTTGCTGAAAACCACCCCCCGGGGGGCGAAAGCGGCCCAAAAGGTGCGAGCCCTGCTGGAGAGATTTGAAGCCAGCCTGGACGCCGAACTTTCAGCCTCCGACAAAAAGGCCTTCGTGCGCGTGGCTGCGGCCATCGAACGCGCCACTTCTCCCACTTGAAACAGGAGTAAAAGTCATGATGGACGTCCGCACCTTCCAAAAAATCGCCATCATCCAGTTCAAATACACGACTTGGGTGATGGGCGCCAACCTCAAGGGTCTCACTGACGAGCAGGGCCTCCAGCAACCCCCAGAAGGCAACTGCCTCAACTGGGTGGCGGGCCACGTCATGCAGGCCCGCAGCGGCATCTTGCATCTCACACGCCAGGCAACCCCTTTTGCCGCAGGCAAATACGAGCGTTATGAGCGGGGCTCGGCACCCGTCGTCGAGGCTGCCGGCACGGTGCCTCTGACGGAAATGCTGACCGATTTCATGGCCACCGAAGAAGGCCTGAAAAAGGGCATAGCAGGTTTGAGGGCTGAAATGCTGGCGGCCAAGGCGCCTTTCAGTCCCAGCAATGATGAAACCGAAACCATCGGCTCTTTGCTGGCCGGATTGGTCTTTCACGAAGCCTATCACTGCGGCCAATTGGGCACCTTGCGCCGCCTGGTTGGTGGCGACGGCACCATCAAGTAGTTGCCGGCAGGGGCGGCGCCGGTGAAATAGCCCCGGCGCCGTAGAGATTGTCACCGTACGAGAGATAAAATTTGTGGTCGGCGCGGCCTTTCCCAGGCCTCTAAATCGCACCTTAGCGTTGACTTCCGGCCTCAAAAAGCCATCTTTCTTCTGAGAAAACGCCGTTATGTGCCGGAGGACAGCCTTTTTGAGCCAAAACGTACTTGCCAAGGTCCAAGTTTGGACTATTTTACTCGCGCTTCCCTTGGCCCTCGTGCTTGGGTTTGCCATTTCGTTCAGCTTTGCCGCTGGGGTGTTTCTGACAGCCCTGTGGGCAGTGGCCGGATTCCGGGCGCTGGAAGGCTTATTTCGCGCTGCGTTTGTCCCCGAGGGCACGCCCCGCAACGAATTTGCCATCATCTTGTGGCTGGTTGCGAAATTGAGTGTTTACGGCCTGGCGGTTTGGGTGTTATTTTCCCGTCCGTTTCCGGCAGTTAGCCACGCAGTCGGATTCACCATCCTGATGGTGGTACTGGTGGTTGTCGGGGCACGGCATCGTGCAGAAGAAATCCGGTTGGCGACAAATTCTGGTGACAATCAGAACGACGACCAACCCTAAAGTGACCTTTAGTAGACTGATTCCTGCAGAGGGGACGATGCGAAAAACCAGCGCGAACCAATTGGTGGTCTTGGCCCTCCTCGTCGGAGCGGTCATTTTTGCGTCCGGTGTTACACCCGGTAATGCGATGGCCCAGGATCACGGCCATGGTCAGACCACCGAAGAGCAGGCTCAACCGGCGACCAATCACGACGGGCCCAATACGACCCACGATGAGCCGGGACATGTTGATGCGGCTTCCCACGGAGACGCCCACGGCGAAGGCCACGGCGAAGGCCACAGTTCGATTCCCCATCTCCAGAACATGGTCTCCGGCTGGATCTCGCCCCTGGTGCCCGACTCGGTCGCCAAGGTTCTCGCCGACTACGTCGATCCCCTGTACTCCATGTTTGTGGCCCTGCTGCTGGCACTGTTCTTCATCGCCCTGAGCCGCCAGCTCAGCGCCCGCAAGCCCGGACGCCGCCAAATGGCCGCCGAGCTTATTTTTGGCGGCCTCTATTCGCTCTTCCAGGCCATCATCGGCCCGAGCGCTCGCCGCTACACGCCTTTCCTTGGCACGCTGTTCATCTTCATCCTGTGCAACAACCTGGCCGGTATCGTGCCCCTGGGACACGCAGCGACGTCGAGTTTCAACACCACGACTTTTGCCTTGGGCGGCCTGACGTTCCTTTACGTCCAGGCCATCGCGCTCAAGGAGAATGGCCTGCTGGGCTACCTGCACC
>JADGEP010000002.1:32080-34258 GCA_016744275.1 Candidatus Krumholzibacteriia bacterium
GGATCGCCCAAGACGGGCATGGACTGGGGCTTTTCGCTGCTGCTCTTCCCCCTGCATTTGCTGGGCGAATTGATCAAGCCGTTGAGCCTGGCCCTGCGCCTGTTCGGCAACATTTTTGGCGAGGACACCCTGGTCGCCACCATGGTCATCCTCGGTTATCTGTCCATGAAGGGCCTCGTTGGCCTGGGTGTGGGCGATGACTCGGCTGTGTTCGGCTTCCTGCCCGGTATTCCGCTGCAGTTGCCGTTCTACTTCCTGGGGCTGCTTTCGAGCACCATCCAGGCTTTGGTCTTTACGCTTCTGGCGACAGTTTATATTGCCCTGTGGCTGCCTCACGATGACCACGGTCATGGTGAAGAAGCCCACGGGCACTAGCCCGAGCACTTTCGCTCGGAAAACCGCGGGTTCGCCCGCGAACTTGAGAGTGCAACGCACGCACTAAAAGGAGAATGACAATGGACGGGAACATTCTGGGACTGGCTCTTCCTATCGGCCTGGGTATGGCCGCCATCGGTTCAGGTCTTGGTCTTGGTAAGGCAGTCGAAGGTGGCATGAACGCCATGGGGCGTCAGCCCGAAGCTATCGGTCAGATCCAGACCGCGATGATCATCGGTTGCGCCTTCATTGAGGCCCTGACGATTTACGCTCTGGTCGCCACGATCATGCTCATGGGTAACTTGGGTTAAGGGTAACTTGGGTTAAGGGAAACTTGGCTTAATAAGCTCAAGCTAGATTGATTGGGTAAATACCCGGCGTGCGTTGAATCGGATCCCGGGGAGTGACAACTCGCTCCCCGGACCGTCAAACAACCGCCGCAGGTTTCGACCCGGAAGGTGCCTTTCATGGAAATGGTGATGCCGAAACTGCCACAGCTGTTAACGACCGCGGTGGGTTTCTTTTTCTTCGTGTTGATCCTGGGCAAGTTCGCCTGGGGCCCGATTCTCAACGTGCTCGACGAACGTCGCGGCAAAGTTGAGGACGACTACGCGGCGGCAGAGAAAAACCTGGCCGATGCCGAACAGTTGAAGGGTGAGTTTGAGAGCAAGCTGGCCGACATCAAGGCGATCGAACGCGAGAAGGTCCAAGAGGCCGTCAAGCGTGGCGAAGAGCTGGCGGACAGTATTGTGACCAAGGCCCGCACCAATGCCGACGACACCAAAAGCAAGGCCGCACAGGATATCGAACTGGAGACCCACAAGGCCCAGATCGAACTGCGCGACAGTGTGGTGGCGATGGCCATTGGCGCAGCCGAAAAAGTGGTTGGCGAGCGGTTGGATGACAATCTGCACCGCAAGTTGATCAGCGAGTACATCGACGGTCTGGACGGGGGCGCGACGAATGCGTGATCGCAAAGTCGCCACCCGGTACGCGGAAGCTCTGCTGATTTCGGCGAAAGCCGACGGCGTGCTGACTGATGTGGCCGAGTCCTACGAGGCGTTCCTGGAGCTGGTTGCCAGCCACCAGGATCTGATCACGTTCATGGACAGCCCGCAGGTGAGAACGGAAGAGAAAAAGGAACTGATGCAGAAGGTCTTCGGCGAGAAGATCGAAAAGGTGCTGCTGAATTTCTTCTTCCTGCTCATTGACCGCAACCGGATCGAAGCCACCCGGGACATCGGCGAAGTGTTCGCCGAACTCGTGGAAGAGGAGTTGGGCGTCATCCGCGCTCAGGTCACCACCGCGATTGATTTGCCCGCCGACCTGGCCACCAGCCTGGAAGCCAAGCTGGCCGCTTATACCGGCGCCAAGATCATCCTGGAAGCGAAGACCGACCCTGCCGTTATTGGCGGCGTCTGCGTGACCCTCGGGGACAAGGTTCTCGACGGCACGGTGCGCACCAACCTGGACGAGCTGCGCAAGACGCTCGGCGAGACCCAGGTCCGGTAGCGCGAAGTTAAGAATCCGGACCTGGACCACAGCGGTCACGGGTCCCGTTTGAAGGTTTAAACGAGGAGTAAGGGCAGTGAAATTGAGGCCTGAAGAGATCAGCTCCGTTTTATCCCAGGAGTTGACCAACTACGACCGCAACCTTGAGGTTGAGAGTGTCGGAACCATCCTTCAGGTGGGTGATGGTATCGCCCGCGTCTACGGCCTGCAGGACGTCATGGCCGGCGAGATGGTCAAGTTCCCCGGTGACATCTTCGGCATGGTGTTGAACCTCGAAGAAGACTCCGTGGG
>JADGEP010000300.1 GCA_016744275.1 Candidatus Krumholzibacteriia bacterium
CTCGTATCCAGCCTTCGCGGCGTCCGACAACACTCAGGGTCAACCCGTCATGCACTTCGAACAAGGCCGAAAAATTCTCGGCCGGGCCGGAACGGACCACCACTTCCTCAGCAACTACGACGGCTGTTTCACGCACTTCCTGGGCGTACCAGCGGCCCGCAGTCACCGCACCCAGAACCACCACCAGGCCAACCATGCCCAGCAGGCTGCGGCGCAAATTCGCAGAGATGAACTGGCGATGCCAGCCCCACGCGACCAGCCCGACCAGAACCCAGATCATGGCCGCCAGCAACAAACCCCACTGGTCAACGGTCAGCAGATGCGCCGCGGCGACAATTTGGGCAATAAAAAGCGGCAAGGGCTCATCGGTCAACTCAAGGTCCCTCAGGTGTCGCCGGACCCAGGCCAGGTTGGCCCGCACATCGCGGTCGCCGGGATCCAGTCGCTGGGCGCGCAAATAGCTGGCAACGGCCTGACCCAACTGGCCACCCCGGGCATAGGTATTGCCCAGATTGAACTCCAACACCGGGTCGTGGACGCCCATCTGGCGGGCAGAAAGATATTTGGCAGCCGCGTCTTCCAGGCGCCCTTCGGTGTAGGCCTGATTACCCTCCGCCAAGAGCCGCAAGGGATCGGCACCAGGACGCTCGGCATCTGACGCCTGAGTCGGCACCGAGACGAAACAAAGCAAGGTCGCCAGGGCCAATACCGAGACCGCATTACGGATTCCGGCCGCCCCGCTTTGACCACCACCGGCAGCCAACCCCGAGAGCAGTTGATCAGTTTCCGCCGCCAATTGGTTCGCCGATTCCGGATCCGATTGCCCATAACGAGCCGCATCGCAAAGAGTCAGGATGGCGGTCAATCGACTTCCCGTTTCTGACTGCCCCAGATGGTCACAGTGCTCAAGAATGTCATCTGGCCCCACTGAAGCCAGAGGCTGATCATGGCAGTCGGCTATGTAGCCACAGATGGAACGGGACACCGCGCTCATGCGATCTTCAGAGTCGGCAGCCAAGGCGCTCTTGGCTGCAGCCAAAGCCCCACGTCGCCGACGTCCGGCCGGATCACGCCGTTCTGCATCCAGCTTCACCAAATAGTACCGGTAGGCCCCCAGCAGCAAAATCGGCAGCAGCACCAGCGCCCACCAGAGACCGCTGCCCGTCAGGGGCCCGGCCCGCCGCGATAGCGACGTGGGCACTTGGTGGATAAAGGCCAGGTCTTCGCCCAAGCGGGCGATTTCACTGCGCAGAAAACCTGAATCATCGTCACCAGCGCGCGGCAAATCACTGGGAATAATCGTCAAATCCCAGGCACCGGTGCGGGCGGTGCGAAATTGACCGGCAGCGGTGTCGAACCAGACCAACTCAACGGGTGGGATCCGCAAGTCGCCTTCTTCCTGGGGCACGACGACTTTTTCGACCGTGATCTTTCCCGTCAGCTTGTCGTTTTCAACCCGCGTCTGAAAGCTTTCGCCGGCATCGTGCAGGCGGGCCTCGGCGGGCGCGGGAATAGGCAGTTCATTAAATCCCTTCAGGAACCCGTCGGAGTTGAGCAGAACCTTAAATCCAAAAGCCTCTCCACGGGGCACGGTATCGCGATCCACTTGGCTGATCAGTTTCAACTGTGAGGCCACGATGCCGGAAAATCCGGCAGGATGGGGCTGCGGCAATTGTTTGACATGAATCGTTACCGGATCGGTGCGCAGGATATTTGGTCCACGCCGAGTGCGCCGATTCTGGAAAAACCGGTCAAAAACGCCTTCGGGAAAACTCAACTCCGCCGGCTCGATGACCATTTGGCCAATGCGGGTGGGGAAAATCGCATACCTGATCTCGGTCACGTTGTAGGCCCGCCCCTGCAAAACCTTGCGGTAGTTGCGTTCCTGGCCCAGGTCTTCGCGCCAGAAACCTTCGGTGCGCGGCGGTGTGTAGGATGGATTATTCCACGGCTGCACCCGTCGCCAGTAACGGAAGGTCAGGACAATCTGTTGCCCAACCCAGGCCTCGGTATGATTAGCTTCAAGACTGATAAAGATGTCGTCGCCGGGCTGACCTGCAGAATTGTTGCTGGCGGCACTGCTGCCACCGGCCGGCGCCTTCCCCGGGTTGGCTACGCGGTTGCCCGTATCGGCGGGCGGCACCGAATTTCCGGGATTTTGCGCCGCAGTCACTTTGATGGCAATGGGCTCGGTACTGCAGGCCCCTTTACTGGAAATGATCTTGATCGCCGGGATTGTAAAATCTGCCGCCGCATCCACCTTCAAATAAAACGTGCGGGACACGGACGTCTCGGTCGCACCGTTGACCATGCTCATGCTCTGATTGGTACCGCCGGCGTAGATGCGCACGTCCTTCACATCCGGCAATTGGAATTCCGGGGACCAGCCGACATCACCTCGGGCGGCAACGGTCAGGACCACCTCACCGCCTCGCGGCACACTGGAGCGGTTGACAGAGGCGTCACAAGTGAAATCCGCCAGGACAGGCACGGCGGCCAGCAATACCACAACGACCACCATCAGCTGCGCAAATCTGCTTACCATTTTTTTCCGCTTTTCGGTTTGCCGCCCTTGAGCCGTTTTTGCACCGAGCGCTTGAGCTCCTCTTCATCCCGATCCAGAGCCTGTAGAATCTGTTCCTGCTGTTCTTTGGTCAGCTGTTCCGGATCAAGTTCAGATTGGGGCTCTTCCTGAGGCTTCTGCTCCTCTTCCTTGGGCATGTCGCCCTGCTGCTCCTGCTGATCCTGCTGCTCTTGTTGATCCTGGTTTTCCTGTTCCTGCTCTTGCTCTTGTTGTTCTTGCTCTTGTTGTTCTTGTTCCTGTTGTTCCTGTTCCTGCTGCTCTTGTTCTTGCTGCTCTTGCTCCTGCTTTTCCTTATCCTGCTTTTCTTCCTGCTCTTGCTCTTCCTGTTCTTTCTTTTCCTGGTCTTCTTTTTCCTGCTGCTCCTGCTCTTGCTGTTCCTGCTGCTTCAATCGTTGCAACGCCACTTCCAGATTGAACAAAGCATCCTGTTGGTCCGGATCCATTTGCAGGGAACCGCGCAGGTCATCGATCGCTTTGGCAGGGTCTCCGGCCGCCAGTTGCGCCGTGCCTTTGTTGTACAAGGCCTCCGCCCTCAGATTGGGATCGGACGTCAGGTCCAATACCCGCTGAAACTCGTTGGCCGCTTCTTCATAACGTTCCAGTTGAAACAGGGCCTCGCCCACCGCCAAGCCAATGGCCGGATTCTCCGGTGCCTGCACCAGCGCCGACTCGAACGCCACCAACGCTTCTTCGTATTCGCCGGCTTCGTAGCGATCCAGGCCCGCTTTCATTTCGCTCAGCTCAGGCGGCGTGATGCCCGCGGTGGCTGGCTCGGTCAGCAAGGAGAATCCACTGGCCAGGAACAAAACGACCAGGGCCGAGCGCCGCAATCCGGCCTCCACAGTGGTGGCCTGCACTGGTCGCCGAGGCCGCAGGGCCAATCGCATCGCAAAGCTCAAGAACGCCAATAACAGGGGCCACATGTATCGCTCCTGGTAGGCGGAGATGCGGCGGTCTTCCAGATCACGACGACCCAGGCGTTCCAACTCCGCAAACAGTCGATCACCGGCCAGGCCGTCGACTCCCAAACGGAAGGTGCTGCCCCCGCCAATGGCCGCCAATTCTTCAAGCTTCGACAAATCCATTCGAGTCATCACCACATTGCCCTGTTCGTCTTTCATGAAGCCCGCGGGCCGGCCCTGATTGTCCTGCACCGGAATCAAGCCGCCGCCCTCTTCGCCAACTCCCACCGGGATCACCCGGATGCCCTGCTCTTGGCAGGCCTTGGCTTCCGCTTCCCAATCACCCTCCAGGTCTTCGCCATCAGTGACCAGCAAGATGGCCTGAAACCCGCTGCCAGTAGCTCCTTCATTGCTCTTGGCCAACAATTCGCGACTGGATTTGAGCGCCGCCGCGATGGCCGTGCCCTGCTCACTCATCATGTCAGGTCCGGCCATTTTGAGGAAGATGTCGGCGGTGCCGTAGTCCAGGGTCAATGGACATTGCACAAAAGAGGCGCCGGCAAAGAACACCAAACCCACTCGGCTGCTTTCAAGGCGATTCAGGAAGCTGCCCAATTCTGCCTTCGCCCGCTCCATGCGATTGGGCACCACATCTTCGGCGAGCATGGAATTGGAAATGTCCAGGGCCACCACGATGTCCGACCCCTGTTGGGTGACGGTCACTTCACTGGCGCCCCACTGAGGTCGCGCCAATCCCATCAGCAACCAGAACATCCCTGTCAATAGAAAGAACCGCTGCCAGGAACGCAGGCGCGGGTTGGCCGCTTCCAGATGCGAAGCCGCTTGGTTTCCCAATAATTGTTTCAGGCGGCCGGCGGCAGAGCGGTCCGCAGCGCGGAGCATCAACCACGCCAGCGGCAGCAAGGGCACAACCCAGAGCCAAAATTCCTCGGCAAATCTCACATCAATCCTTTTTCCATGAACGCGCCACTTTAGGGCACCCTCCGCAGCCAGGTCGCACCCAGCACACTTTCAAGCAACAACAGCAACAGCGCCGGAACCGCAAACCAAGCCATGCGTTCGCGGTACCAGGTGCTGACAGTGGTTTCGTATCTCGCGGTCTCCAGGGCATCGATGGTCTTGAAGATGTTGACCAAGGTTTCGGGATTGGTCGCCTGGAACATCTCCCCACCGGTCAAGGCCGCGATGTTCCGCAGCAATTCGACATCGATCTTCGTTTCGCGCTGCCTTGTTTGGCGCCCAAAAATCGGATCATTCACCGGATAGGGCACCATACCTTCACGGCCGATGGCCACGGTATACACCCGCACGTCCAGGGACTTGGCCAGCTTTGCCGCCGTCTCCGGCTCCAGGGTGGGCACGTTGTTGACCCCATCAGTCAGGAGGATCACGGTGCGGCTCGGTGAAGTCGAATGCTTCAATCGCGCCACCGCGGTGGCCAAACCCAACCCAATGGCCGTGCCATCATCCACCAAACCCACTTGTATCTCTTCCAGGAATCCATTCAACACCGGATGGTCCAGCGTTAACGGGCATTGGGTGAATGCCCTGGCAGCAAAGAC